>CALHBQ010000266.1 GCA_937930815.1 uncultured Saprospiraceae bacterium
CTGCGCCCTTCGCGCTTGACGCTGAGAATACCTTTATCTTTCATATTACTCAAATGATGTGAAGTCAATGATTGCTCTGTTCCTAACATTTCGCAAATATTACTAACAGATAGCCGCGGGTGTTGCTCCAATAAATGGACAATTCCGAGGCGGATTGGATGGGCAATAGTTTTTAAGATAAAAGCGATTCGCTCCAATTTTTCCACCAATGCATCATCCATCACCGAATTTTCACTGTTTCGATTTATCATGCTACAATTATAAGAATTTATGATTCTAATGACAAATAATCTATTTTTATTGCTGAACGTTTATTGATGGGACACGGATTTGACGGATTGATTATGTTTTTGACGGATTTTTCACTTTAGAGAGGATTCGTGAATCCTCTCTACGACAGACAATTTTAATAAATATGGACAACTCCTGTAAAACGCCAAAATGGCAGCAATTGAAGGCCCAATTGAATAATTTGCCTCCAATTCAATTTTTGGAAATGCTTCGACAATCAAAGAATCCGATTATTATTGATGTACGAACGACGCAAGAATTTAATACAGGTCATATTGCCAATGCGCTCAATATTGACTACTTGGCAGATGATTTCTGGGAACAAATCGAAAAACTTTCTACCAACCACGATTTCTTGGTATATTGTAGATCTGGTCGTAGAAGCATCAGAACTTGCACTTTGATGAGAAATGGAGGTTTTGATAATAAAAGAATTTTTAACCTTGAGGGTGGTTATGAACGGTGGGTAGTAGATGGATTCCCACAGGCGGAAGTGTCAAATGCTTAATTTTTCGTCAAAAAGGAAAGTGCTAAGTTCAATGTTGAAAGTTGAAGGTTCCATGAGCGACTTGGAACTTTCAACCTAATAACTTAAAACATATCAAATTATGTATGAAATAGGATTTCTTGTCAGTCTCGTCAGTATGGGACTTTGGTTTCATAAGAATAGCTCTGACATGGGGCCGTTGATGAAGTTACTTTTCTTTGGTGGTATCATTTTGTACGCACTATCTATTTTTGGTAAAGAAGGCGCATTGGATTATAAGTTGCTCATTGCCATGCGTGATATGTTTGCGTTGGGAGTAGCGAGTTTGATTTTTGGCATTTTTAAAAATAGAACTTCACTCTTTTGGGGTTCGATGTTGGGGGTACTGCTGACTTGGGGACTTTTCTATAATAACATTATGGCGGCCTCTTTTCCACAAAAAAGTATCGAAGTTGAATCTGTGGAAAATTTTGTAGCAGATGATACAAACATCCCACTCGCAAGCGACGCGGAACTTTTAATAGAAATAAAAGAAGGCCACGGAATGCACGAATTGAAATCCATTTCTCAAAAATATGGATTGACATTCGAAAGAGCATTCTTTCCACAAAAAGAAAGTATTACCGATTTGGATGATTACTATCTCATCAATGTTCCAGAAGAAAAAGTGGCGGATTTGGCAGCCATTCAGAAAGCAATGATGGCAACAGGCGTGGTTGATTGGACGGAGGAAAATGAGGTGATTCAAGTTTCGCCGGAAGCAGTTAGTACTTTCAAAACAACAACTAAAAAAGGCTATACAAATGATCCCGACGTTGGAAATCAATGGGGGTTGGACAAAATGAAAACGGGTAAATTGTACGATAGATTGGTCAGTGCATCTGGTATCAAACCACAGAAAAGAGCATTGATTGCGATTTTGGATACGGGAGTGGCAGGTGGCCATGAAGACTTGGTTGGCAATTATAAATCAACCGACAAGAGTTATGATAATGACCCAATTGGACATGGGACGCACTGCGCGGGTATCGCGGCAGCTGTTTCAAATAATAAAATTGGAATTGCTTCGCTTTCGCCAGACAATCGATTTGTGCAGGTGACTAGTATCAAAGTACTCAATTCAGCGGGGATGGGAACGCAGGGAAAAATCATTAAAGGAATCACGCAGGCATCAGATATGGGAGCAGATGTAATTTCGCTTTCGTTAGGTGGTTTTTCTTCTAAGTTTAGACAAAAGGCTTATGTTGAAGCAGTCAAATATGCCAACAAAGCTGGAGCTATTGTAGTGGTTGCAGCGGGAAATTCTAATCGGAATGCAAAAAGTTATTCACCTGCAAATACACCAGGAGTTATCACGGTGACGGCAGCAGATACGATGGTTAATCGTGCTCATTTTTCCAATACCGTTGAGGATTTGAAGATGGGCGTTTGTGCGCCGGGAGTGAAAGTGTATTCTACCATTCCTGGTAGCAAATATGCTTATTTTAATGGTACCTCGATGGCGACGCCGTACGTGTCCGGATTGATTGGAGTCATGAAGAGTTTGCACCCTAAGCTGACTACAAAGCAAGCCTTTGAATTATTAGACAAAACCGGAATTAAGACGAATGACACTGAAAAAACAGGTAAATTCATCCAGCCGGCAGCCGCCATAGAGGATTTGTTGGATTAGAATAAACTAATCCTTTGGGAGTCCGATTTAGAAACGTGAAACCGGGGAATAAAAAGGGTCTATGAAAAATATTTTTTAAAATGGTAAGAGCAGAACTTAGTAAGCAGTAAGATTTGTGATGCCTTTCACTTACTAAAAAAAGGAGAGGGTCTATCTAAAATCGAGTCAAAGGTATAAAAAAAAGCAACTCTTGCTTAGCGTGTTTTTTATATCAAAAATAACAACATACTCGATTTGAGTATTTTTAGAATTATTTTTTTTGTAAATAGTTGATAGTCAGTTTTTTATAGATAAAAAATGTTTTGTGATTTAAACATAATAATTATTGGTTTTTGTGAAAAATAACGGTATTCAGGTATTAAAAAAGGGCTGTTTTCAATTTAGAAAACAGCCCTTTTTTAACAAAAAATAAAACTCCTAATTTTTAACTACTAACTTTTGGGTATCCAAAAGATTTTGAGTTTCGCTGTAAATACTTACAAAGTAAATTCCTTCAGAAAGGGTGCTCACATTTACTACTTGTTCAAACTCTCCATTGAAAATTTGAACGGCTTCGTTTGAAACGACTCTTCCAAGTGCATCAGAAATTTTGAGATTAATATTATCAGATTTTAGATCTGCGTAGAACCCTTTTAAGGTCACTTGATTGGATGCTGGGTTAGGATAAACTTCCGAGTAAAAGTCTAATTGCTTTATCTCTTTGTTGGAAGTAATATCACCGAGTTCTCCATTTACAAAAGTGTAATCACCCAATCTGAGTTTGGTGATTCTGATAAACCCTTTTTTATCAGTTGGTCCCAAAATCGTTTTCGAATAATCTGAATTTGGATACTCACCCCATGGTTCGTAAGCATTTTTGCGATAAGCTAAAATCAAACTATCTTCTGTAAACTCTGTCAAATCAGCATCGATAAAACCACCACTTCTGCTACCATCATATTGTAAAAGTACACTCGCATCGAAGACATCAGGCATGTCGCCTTGCACTGACCAATAATGTGAGTTAGAGAATCTCGCATTGGTTGGATTATCAGCGGGAGAAGGGTGATCAGGAGCAGTCCAGTGATGTACCACATGCATATAAGCAGAATCAACTATCTCATTGACAGTTACAGAAAAACTGGTATTTCTAAAATTTGCAGAACCAGTTGAAGTAACCATACGCGTATCGTTCAACTGACCCAGATTGATTTCTTGATTTGTATTGATAAATGTGTGCTTTGGGTTGAAAGGCAATTGAAAATTCGGTGCTGAAAATTCACCAGAAACTAATACACGCTCAACTGTCTCATTGTATTGGTCATCAACGAAAGTGATGAAAACAGGAATGTTATTGTGGAAAGCAGGTGCCGCACGTAGCTTTTGCTGAATGTGAACGGTCACATCAAACATATTTCCTTGGGCAGCTACATCTACTGAGTCAACCTCAAAATCTGAAAAACCAGGTGCAAAAATCCATGCATCGAAATAGTCTTTCATATCAATACCCGTCTCGGCAGTCAATTGATCGCGATATTCAAAGGCATCCATCGGTTGAAATCTAAATGCTTCTAAAACTGCTTTTTGACCTTTTTCAAATAATTCATCACCCAAGTAAGCTCTCATGTTATGAAGCATGGAAGCACCTTTGTTGTAAGTGTGCGTGCCATAGGTATGCGTCGGTGGCATCGGCGAAAGTGCGCGATATTCATCATCATTGACATGAGCAAATTTCAGAACTTCGGCCAAGTTGTCTTGAACTACATTTTGGAAAGTTTCTTTATCAAATTGCTTTTCGAAAAATAAATGAGCGCCATATTCTGCATTTCCTTCTTTGATCCACATGTCCATTGAGGTCTTTGGATTCACTGCATTTCCCCACCATTGATGGCATAACTCGTGGGCCATCAATCTATCGTTGGTATTGCCGTCAGTTGCAGAGCTTTGAGGGTAAATGATGTTGTATGGATCTTCCATCGCACCACGGGTCGCCATAGTGTAACCAACACCATTCCATTCCATTTGGCCATACCAATCTTCGAAAGTACCGATGGCATTACTCAAATTTGCAAAGGCATTTTTGACATCAGAAGAGTCATTGGGACGCGCCATGATTTCGATTGGAACAATTCCAAATTCGCCATCATGATTCCAACGAATTGGCTCATAAGTAGAAGAGGCAATACTTGCCAAATAGGTCGGCAGCGGATTTCTCATTTCGTAAACCCACATTTTTTTGTTGTTGCCCATGTCTATTTCTTCGACAAATTCACCAGATGCTTTTCCTCTTTGACTATTAAAAGTTATAATCCTAAAGGTATAAGTGGAACGTTCTTGGAAATTGTCAAAACATGGAAACCATGCTCTACCAAAATTATGTGGATAAGCAGCTAAACCAATACTCAAATTGTAGGCATAATTATCTTCGAAATAAAAACCTCCAAACCCAGACGGACAAGTAATTGGACTTCCACCATATGCTAAGGTTACGGAGGCAGTATCTCCGATATTTAGAGGTTGAGGAAAAAATACTTGTGTTAAGAAAGTATCCTGTCGTTGGCGAAAATGCAAGGTGTCCATCGCATTCCAAGCGGAATCAACTTTTAAGCCTTCAAGGTCGAGTGTAATCCAATTGACGCCATCCATTTTTGGTACAAAAGTGACAGTCGTTACTCCTGACAATTGGCCGGAAATAGTGGGGTCGGTTGTAATATCATAATGCAAAACATCAATGGTATCGCTTCTCATGTTGATAGCATCGGCATTGATTGGAACATCTGACATTGCTGCGGCAATTGCTTCTCTATTTTGAAAATGATGACATCCATGTTGCGAATGGTCAATAACTGGTTGCGCAATCATAAACGTGATAGTGAATAACAATGGAATGGTCGAGAGTAACTTTTTTATCATAACGAATTGATTTTTTACATGAAAATACACACGAATATAAAAAGCAGATAGTTCTTTCTTTCTGAAAGGTGGGGTAATGTCTTGGAGCGGCGGAAAATCTCTATCAAAGAGGAGATAAGCTGGAGCGATTTAGTGAAACGCAGATGACGCGGATGAACGCAGATTGACGCGGATTTTATTAAGTGGTAGCTAACAAATCACGTCATTGTAAACTTTCATTAGGCCTTTCGCCATTGCTTCTCCACTAAAACGTTTGACATATTCTTTTCCTTCTGAAATCATTTTTTGTCGCAGCTGATTGTCTTTTAAAATGGTTGAAATACCGTTTGCAATTTCGTCGACTGAAGTCGGATTGATGAGCAGAGAACTTGGTCCACCCGCCTCGGGCAGAGAAGAAATATTGGAAGTAATCACTGGCGTACCAGAGTGCAACGCTTCAATGACTGGAATGCCAAATCCTTCATAAATAGAAGGAAAAAGAAAGACCTGCGCCGCCTGATAAATGGCAGGCAAATCTGCGGTTTCTATGTATTTTGTAAAAATGATTCGATTACGAATCGGATTGGTCTGCAGGTAGTGTTTTATTTTTTGAAAATAGGCTTTTCCTTTTCCAACGACCACTAATGGTAAGTCTATATCAGCAGGCAATTGCTCCATCGCTTTGATGATGGAAAGTAGGTTTTTGCGCTCGATGATAGAACCAACGTAGAGCAAATATTCGGAGGGTAAATCGTATTTTTTTAGGACAGATTGCTGTTGCTCAGTGGTTAATTCTTTTTCAAAAATTGGATCAGCGCTCAGGTAATTGACTTTGATTTTTGATTCTGAAACACCGTAATATTTAATGATGTCATTTTTGGTGCTTTCAGAAATTGCAATAATTACGTCCGCATTCTCACAAGCATATTTGAATTTGAAATCATAAATCTGTCGGTCAAAAAAAGGAAACTGTTTTGGGTAAATTTTAATTATTAAATCATGAATCGTCACGACTGATTTGATACCCGTTTTTTGAATGCCAATTGGAATTTCATGGCTCAATCCATGATAAATATCAATGCCTGCTTTTTGTAAATCTTTGTTGATGCCAGATGTTCTCCACAGTGCACCCGAACCTTTGTGAAGATGAAAAGGTGGTTTTAAAAAGGGAGCCGTTTCTGTCGTTTCTTTTATTTTGGGTGTGAAAAGGTGGTACTCGTTTTCTGGATAGTATTTGGCGAGGTTTGCGACTACAGCACGACCATAATTCCCCAAACCAGTGAAATTGTTGAAAACTCTTTTTGCGTCGAAGCCTATCTTCATTTTTAAATTTAAATTGAGATCAATGCGTTGGCTGAGCAGAGCGACGTACTGAGCGGAGCCGAAGTGTCGAAGTCAACAAAATGGAAATTGGATATTTGCGCTTGTACCCTTCGACTCCGCTCAGGGTACGGATTTGTATAGCTCTTTGTCATCTACAAAAAAAACATTTATTCTATTTCATAAATGGGGCGATAACAATTTTCAAATCAGCAGCCAATTGACTTCGGATAGCTTTATATTTTACATCAACTTTGAGGTAAGTCATGGTTGATTTCATATCATCTTCATCTTGCGATTTTTTGAGCAACTCCTGATTTTTCAAAATCAATTGATTCACCTTTTTGTATTTGAATTTTTTGAGTGCATCCATGCTATCTTCCGTGAAATTAAATTCAGGCATCTTTTGCGTTTGTAAATGGATGTCCCGTTCAGCCCATCCATCACTCATGTCAAATTGAGATTGAATCAAAGTAATGGCAGTTTGCGCAATTTTTTGATCCATGTGATTGATGAAATATTTTGAGCTAACTTCTTTTTTATCTTTCAATCGTTTTTGCACATCGTTGACAACCAATTGATATTCCGCACTTTCAAAAAGACTGATAACATCTGCAATGTTGGTAATGATATACTCCGCAACAGATTGTTTTTCATCAAAAGCTTGATCACCGCCCGAAACCAAAATCCGCACGATGTCCTTCTCTTGCATTTCATCTTTTGGCTTGGAAGAGGGCCCTGGTTTTTTATCAAAAACTTCACCTCCATGCTGTCCTGGTTCCATTGATGGAAAACCAGTTGGGTCTGCGATTTTAGCAGATTGATTTCTTTGCGAAGCTGCCTTTTTTGTTCGGTTTTGTTTTTCGAGTTGTTCTTTAACTTTATTGAGCGCACCCATGAGGTCGGTTTCCTCCATTTCGAACATTTTAGCACAAGACTTCAAATACATCGATTGTTTGATGCGATCTGGAATGTGCGCAATACTCGAAACGATATCTCGAACAACGCCCGCCTTTTTTACAGGGTCATTTGCGGTTTCTTCTAATAAAATTTCTGCTTTGAAAAGAATGAAATCTTTCGCCTGCTTATCAATAAACTCTTGGAAAGCAGTTGCACCTACTTTTTGTAAATACGAATCAGGATCTTCTCCATCTGGAATGAGACAAATGCGGACATTCAGATCAGTTGCGAGGGCTAAGTCAAGTCCACGCAGAGCAGCTTTGATACCTGCTTTATCTCCATCGTAAAGGATTTTAAGATTAGGTGTGAATCGCTTAATGAGGCGCAATTGCTCACGCGTAAGCGATGTCCCCGATGAAGCCACGACGTTTTCAAAACCAGCTTGGTTTAGCGAAATCACATCCGTATAACCCTCGACCAACATACACTCATCGAGTTTTCCGATGGCGCTTTTTGCCTGAAAAATACCAAAAAGCGATTTACTTTTATTGTAAATTTCGGTCTCTGGGGAGTTGATGTATTTCGGCGCTTTTTTGTCACTTTGTAAAATCCGTCCACCAAACGCAATCGGTTTTCCCGAAAGGTTGAAAATGGTAAACATCACGCGGTCACGGAAAAAATCACGGTTGTTTTTAGACAAACCGAGTTTCTCGAGCATCTCATTTTTATGCCCTTTACTTTCTGCGTATTTCAGAAAATTATTGACCCCTGCTGGCGCGTATCCCAACGAGAATTTACGAATCGTATCCTCTCTAAATCCACGATTTTTGAAATAACTCAAGCCAACACTTTTGCCTCTATCTGTTTCAAAAAGTTGTTCCTGAAAATAATCTTTTGCAAAGTCATTGACGACGAACAGACTGTCATTTACTTGGCGTGCTTGCCGTTCACCTTCAGTCAATTGCTTTTCGATGATTTCGATGTTGTATTTCGTTGCGAGGTATTTGATGGCTTCTACATAAGAAAATTTCTCATGCTCCATTACGAAGGTAGTAGGGTTGCCTGCCTTTCCACAACCAAAACATTTAAAGATGTTCTTACCTGGCGAAACGACAAATGATGACGTCTTCTCATTATGAAAAGGGCATAGACCTTTCATATTCGAGCCGTATCGTTTGAGTGGCATGAAATCCTGAACGACATCCTCAATCTTAGCGGTATCGTAAACTTCCTGTATTGTTTTTGGTGCAATCATCTAAATACAAAGGTAGGAAATTGTAAAATGTTTGAGGCGATAATTTTAGATGTTCGAAATACGACAATTTATACGTTAAAGTTAGAAGCGGAATTTTGAATATTTAGTCGTAACTGATTGTTAGTCAGTTGATTATATTATTGTATTTTTAAATGTTAAAAACAATAACAATTTGATGAATAACAATTTTAGTAGTTCAGGCGTATAGTATTCGTTGGTTTTAGAATTTATTTTAAAATATGAAGCCAACCACATTATTCTGAAAAATAGCGAAGAGAATCGGTTAAGAAATGCACAATTCCAATACCGAGTTTTCCCAAATCCGAAGTTTTCTATAAACCGATAGTAATGAGGGGATGGCCGATTCTCTTTTTTAAGATTTTAAAATTTCCGAAAACCGTTCACCACTTTAAACAGAAAGACTCATAATTGGGTGTTCTCATAGTGTGTGGTCTGCCCCGATGCCGTTGGTATTCGGGGCAGTTTCGTTTTAGAGCTTGTTTAAGAATCAAGATTTTTCGTGAAAAGTTTCCAACTTCTTATTTATCTTTCTGACGATGCGACGAATGTTTCTATCCTCTGCTATTTCGTTTTTGAAAAGGGCATTAAAAACAAGCATGAACCCAGTTGTCTTTACATAATAAGGGAATGGATTAGAAAGTTGTTGAAAACTCGCATCTCTAAAAACAACTGCTTCAGCGCCTGAGTCAGGTAGTGTTTCTTTGTAAAGCATTAAAAATTTTCTTCCGTCTAATGAAAGGGAAGGATTTATTCTAAAACTTTTATTCAAAAAACAATTTTTTCCATCATTGCCTAAAAGGGCTTCTTTCCTTAACGTATCGTAGGCGAAATAGACATCAGAAAAATTGTATTCGTTTTCAAAATAGGTAATCCACGAACTATTTTCTGCATCACGCTCTTCAATGATTTTCTGAATTTTATTGGGAAGATTCATTTTTGTCTGAGGACTAATATCCCCCTCTTCAAGAATACGATTGAGTTCTTTTATTTTTTTAAACTCACTAGTTAAGCGTACAATCAGAATCCCATTTTTCAATTCTCTGATCGCAGTTGTTGGGTAACTTTTGTCTGGAACCTCTATTACTGTTTGAGCGAAAATAGCAGTTATGGAAAAAAGTAGGATTGTAGTGGTATATATTTTTTGTAGCATAGTTTTTCTTTTCTAAGACAAAATAAAATCTAAAGGTAATTGAGTATTTTCGAAGATTTGTAATGTAATTCCCAAAAAGTCAGGTTTCTGATGTTTATTTTCGGAAATAAAACCTTTCAAATAATTCAAAGGGCTTCTTATATTTGCAGCTGAATTTGAAAATAAAAAATTGTACCCGATGCATTCAGTGGATATTGAAGCGATTAATCAACAAATTTATATTGATAGTGCTTTTGTCGAAAAGCTAAACGAAGTAACATCAGAAGTCATTGTTGGTCAAAAGACGATGATGGAACGTTTGCTGCTCGGCTTATTGTCGAGAGGGCACATCCTTTTGGAAGGTTTGCCAGGTTTGGCAAAGACTTTAGCGATTAAAACACTTTCATCTGCGATTGATGCGGATTTTAGTCGTATTCAGTTTACGCCTGATTTATTACCGGCTGATATTTTAGGAACGATGATTTATAATCCTTCCAAAAATGAATTTACGGTTAGAAAAGGGCCGATTTTTTCCAATTTCATATTAGCCGATGAGATTAACCGTGCACCAGCAAAAGTGCAATCTGCTCTGCTCGAAGCGATGCAGGAACGTCAAGTAACTATCGGAAAAGAAACTTTCAAATTACAAGAACCTTTCCTCGTGTTGGCTACTCAAAATCCAATCGAACAGGAGGGAACTTATCCGTTGCCAGAGGCACAGGTTGACCGTTTTATGTTGAAAGTGAAAATCGGTTATCCATCCAAAGAAGAAGAAAGAGAAATCATGCGCCGTAACATGCGGCATGATAATTTTGATGATGTTAAACCCATCATTACTACTAAAGAAATATTGACAGCGCGCGAATCCGTGAAGAAAGTTTACATGGATGAAAAGATTGAGCAATATATTCTCGATATCATTTTTGCAACGCGTAATCCAGCGGATGTTGGTTTGAATGACCTCGGTCACATGATCAATTACGGAGGTTCTCCTCGTGCAAGTATCAACCTTGCCAAAGCATCCAAAGCATTTGCTTTCTTACGTCGTCGTGGATATGTGATTCCAGAAGATGTGCGTACGATTTGCCATGATGTGTTGCGTCACCGTATCGGTTTGACTTATGAAGCAGAAGCAGAAAATATCACCCAAGAGGATATTATTAATCGTATTTTGAATAGGGTGGAGGTGCCGTGATTTGGTTATTAAATTGATATGGAGAGTTTAGCGAAAAAGAAATTGAAAACAAGAAAAGCAGGTCTTTCGCGTAGATTTGCGGCATTTTTTATTGATTATTTTTTGTTTGTTCTATTCCTTTTTCTTTCGGTATTAATTTTATCTGATTTTAATTATCCTGAATCTGAAAACTCTTTGAGTTTGGTGATTACAGTGGCTACTAATTTTATTTTATTTTTTCTGCGAGATGTTTACTCAGGAGTAAGTTTTGGGAAGTGGATAATGGGACTAAGAATTTTGGGTATATCAGAAAAAGTGCCTTCTACAAAAAGCTTGATAGTTAGAAATCTATTCTTAATAGTATTTCCGGTTGAGTTTGTTTTAATATTATTCAACGTTAGTGGTATCCGATTAGGTGATAAATTTGCAAATACCATTGTTGTAAACAATTATAAAAAAGCGAATAGCTTTCTTAGATTTTTTAGTTTAGGAAGCATCGTTTGCGTTTTTATTGGTGCAATTTTTCTTATGACCTTGTTGCCGTTTAAAAACTCTGATCCTTATAAAGCTGCAATTTTTGAAATAGAAAAAAATGAGGGTATCTTAAAAGAATTAGACGGAATTGAAGGGTATGGTTTTATTCCTTCTGGAAGAATTGAAGGAAATCAAGAAGCATTTTTTCATATAAATGTTTTTGGAGTCAATGGGAAAGAAATTTTGGTAAAAATTGGAGTTCAAAAAGATAGTGCTGATTGGCTTCTTAAAAAAATTGATTACTAAGGTTAATGGATTCTTTTCAAAAAATCTGTGGTCATCCGTACCATCCTTTTTCTACTAAGTCGTTCCGAGATTTGAACTTGTACTTGAGTTTTGAACTTGAACTTTCTCATCCCTCATGACGAAACCACATCATAATCCCACCAATCGCCGTAATTAGTCCCAAAAGTATCGTCCCTGCCTTAATCGAAAACTGTAAATGATTGGCAAAGGTGGTAATCTCTTCCTTTAAGTGCGGATACTTTGGAATGATTTCCTCTTCTACTTTTTTCTTACTAAAGATATCGGTCGCATTAAATTCTACACGGTTTTGTACCATGATTTTATAAGATTTCATGACCTTCACTCTGAAATAGATATTGAGGAAAAGCATGGCCAAGAACAATCCGACGACAATAGAAACGAGTAAAATATACACAGATTAGAAATTTAGTTGATTAGTTTATCAGTGAATTAGGAGCAAAGTGCTTCCGCAAATCTACTTATTGAAATGGAAATTACCCTCCGCTCAGCAAAGAAAGAAGATGTTCCAGTTATTTTGGAAATATCTAATCATGCTATTTTGCATACGACCGCCAATTATGAGTACGAACCCAAGAGTTTAGATTATCAAATGGATTGGTTTGAAAATCGGGTAGCAGCAGGTTTTCCGATTATTGTTGCTACTCATAATGATCAAGTAGTTGGTTATGGAAGTTTTGGGAAGTTCAGATCTCGCCGAGGGTATGATAATACCATCGAGCATTCCGTCTATGTTCACCATGAACATCGAGGGAAAAATATTGGCCATCAATTGATGCAAGAATTAATCAACATAGCGAAAGCACAAAACTACCATGTGATGATTGCGGTGGTGGATAATTTAAATCAAGGTAGTCTTCGGTTTCATAAGCAATTTGGGTTTGTGGAAGTAGGAAAATTTAAAGAGATCGGTTATAAGTTTGATCAGTGGTTGGATGTTTATTTTTTGCAGTTAATTTTGTAAAAATAGAGTGTACGAGGGGAATCGAACCCCGAAAAACTGACTCACAATCAGCCCCGATAAACCAACAATCGGTTCGTACACTGTCTGAGTTGTGTGAATCGAACACACCACACCACGCTTCCAAAGCGCAGCCGACACCTTGCCTGATAACCCAGATATAAAAAAAATAGCCCCATAAGTATTACCCTATGAAGCCATTTTAGTAAAAGCAAATAATGCCCACACTACCTCACGGGAGTCGTAGAATTAAATGCTTCGGATGTCTTAAACTATTTTTCATACAGGTAGAAACTACCATCTAAAAAGATTAGTTCCCGAAGTTTTAAATTTTTGCAAAACAGGCATTCCTGCCTGTGAAAATGCATTGTATTTCACTCCACCATCGTTCGCAGGCAAGGATGCCTGTGCTACAGTTGGAAAAACTCAATAAAATTACTACTTTTGCGGCCGCTTAAAGATAGCGGTCAGTTTCGGCTGATATTTTATTTATTAATCCGTCTGTCGGCTTTGGATTTTTTGAACAATTAATCCAAATCAATTACCTCAGCTGATAGGCTAAAAACAATGGTTTTTATGAGGCAATATGAAGTTACCTTCGTAATCGATCCTGTTTTGCCTAAGAACGAAATTCAGGACAAAGCAAATGTTTACATTGATTTTTTGAAAGGGAAAGAATGTGAAATCGTCAACATCGACGAATTAGGCTTAAGACAATTGGCCTATCCTATCAAAAGACGCAACTCTGGCGTTTACTACTGTGTAGAATTTAAGAATGAATACGGTGCTGCAATCGACGAATTGGAATTGGAAATGCGTCGTGATGAGCAATTGCTTAGATTCTTAACTGTTTCTTTGGACAAGTTTGGTGTAAAATATAACCAAGATAAAAGAGATGGTAAAATCGGTACTGTAAAGAAGAAAAGTACGGAAGACAAAGACGGTAAAGATAATAAAGACGGAAGAGGTAGAGGAGGAAATAACAGAGGTTCTAACGGTGCTGCAAAATCAGCTGCTCCTAAGACCGATGCAAAAACTGAGGCTCCTAAAGATGCTGTTGCAAAAACACCTGCTGCTACACCTGCTGCTGAAGCAACTCCGGCTGCTGCTGCGCCTGTTGCGGAAACAACGACACCAGTTGCTGCAACTCCTGCTGCAACTCCTGCTGCTACGTCAACAGATGCAACTGCAAAAGATGATTTGAAAAAAGTAGAAGGTGTTGGGCCAAAAATTGAACAATTGATGAATGAGGCTGGTATCTTAACTTTTGCACAAATGGCTGCTGCTGGGCCAGATAAAATGAAAGAAATTTTAGCTGCTGCTGGAACACGATTCAATAGACATGATCCTACTACATGGGGCGACCAAGCAAAAATGGCTGCTGAAGGTAAATGGGATGAGTTGAAAAAATGGCAAGATGAGATGGATGGTGGTAAAGCAACTTCTTCAGACGAAGAAGAGTAAAATTTCTAATTTTTAAATCTTAAAAAAAGTAAAATCATGGCATCAAGAGATGATATAAAATTCTTAAGTAATCCTAATATTGGTCAAAAGCGTCAAAAATACTGTCGATTCAAAAAATTCGGCATCAAATACATTGACTATAAAGACCCTGATTTTTTAATGCAATTTATCAACGAGCAAGGTAAAATATTACCTCGTCGTATCACTGGTAACTCATTGAAGTACCAAAGAAAAGTTTCTTCAGCTATCAAGCGTGCACGTCATTTAGGTATGTTGCCTTACGTTGCAGATTTGATGAAGTAAGTAGCTTAATTGTATTTTAGAATCAATTACTTAAATTTTAAAATTTTAAAAAATGGATATCATTTTATTAAAAGATATAGAAAAGGTAGGTGACATTCACGAGATTGTTTCTGTGAAACCAGGTTTCGCACGTAACTACCTTATTCCTAATGGATTGGCCATTACTGCCAATGCTACTAATAAAGGAAAATTGGATGAATTGAAAGCGAAGCAGGAAGCTGCTGCTCAACAATACATCGATGCAGCGAATGTTGAAGCTGCTAAAATGGAAGGAAAAGTACTTAAGATTGGTACTAAAGCAGGTACTTCTGGTAAAATTTTCGGTAGTGTTACCAGTGTACAGATAATTGCTGCTTTAAAAGAACAATGGGGTGTTGAGGTGGAAAGAAAAGCAGTTGAAATTCCTGATGAAGTTAAGGAGTTAGGAACGTACAAAGCAATCGTTACTTTACACAAAAAAGTGGTGAAAGAGATTAGCTTCGAAGTTTCTCAAGACGACTAATATTCTTTTCGCCGAAAGGCGTTAAAAATAGAAAAGCCCGAATCCTCCTTGTGAAGATTCGGGCTTTCTTGTTTATGATGAACTTCGAGCGCAGTCGAGAAGTGTAAGAGTGAAAAAATAGTTCCCCGCTAAAGTGCTTCTCGGCCTTCGCTCGAAGTACGCAAAGTAGAAAACTATCTCATCACAGTAAATTGCTTAAATCCAGCAACCGCTCCTTCTTTATTTTTAAAAACTAAAACATAGTTTCCGATAGAAACGCTTTCCAAATTTATACTTAAAGATGTATTTTCGAAAGACTGTTTTATTACTGATTTTCCATTGAAATCAATGACTTCGATTGCTCCTTCTACAAATTCTTCAAATTCAACATTGAGTGCATCTGTTGCTGGATTTGGAAATAAATCAAAAGATTTGACCGCTATATTTTTGGTAGACGAAATAAGTGGTTCAACAAGCCATTGTATATCGGTTGGTACAAAAGCACCTGTGCTATCTAAATCCCCAGCAATACTAACGATTGGAATATCCCATCCGGCTTCGTTAGAAACCCAATTGTATTGTAAAGTGGTATCTCCTTGAGCTGCGCCATCAAATAATGTCCATAATCCAGCTGATAAAATATAAATGGAGTCAAAAGATACTGAACGTGTCTCTACACGAAGTGCGTCCACAGTTCCTCCAGGAACGGTCATCGCACCAAATGCATCAACGACGACTCCTCTGTTGATAGTAGTTTCTGTTTTGATGCTATCAACGGGTAGTCCAAATGCAGCTCCTGAAAGTTGTAAGACTTGAGTTGAGACATCAGAAAATGCTGTATTGTAGTCTACTGGAAACTGTGTTACTTTTTGTTTAGGTTGGTAAGCAAGGTTGATATTAGAACTTGAATCTTGTACTCCAAGGCCTAATAAATTCAAAGCATCACCGTTTTTTTCGTAGTAAACCCAGGCTTCATTGTCTTCATTTAAAACAAAAGTGGCACCTGGAAAATCTGCTTCGAACGGAGTGCCTGTTGGTAAGTCAATCGTCCAAGTAAATGATTCGTGCTGCTGAAGTGCAGAGAAGTCCCAAGTAGAGCTGCCTACCCCTCCTGGAAGTATTGAGGCATCAGGAAGTGTGTCGGATGCAATTTGATAAGTACCACCAATGTAGTCGTACATATTGTCACTTGTAACAGTGATCTGTGCTTGTAAAGCACCAATGAAAAAGAATAGTGAAATGAAAATGGTTGAGGCATTTTTCATAGTCAGAGAAGTTTAATGTTAATTAATTTTCGTAGAGATTTTGGATTAAAAATACATTAATCATTTGAACTTCCAACTACTTCAAAAAAAAAGGTCATCAACTTTATTTGTTGATGACCTTTTTTGAGTTGAGTAATAACTAAGGAATCGTAATTATTTTCCTTTTTTAGAAGACCATTCGTTGATGGCTTTTTCATTCATTCTTACGTAATCTTTGTTGCCAGCTGCACGAGCCAATTCGATTGATTTTTTTGCAGCAGTGATAGCGTCTTTGTAGTTGCCCATATCTGCCAATATCATAGATTTACGTCTTACCATCCAGAATTTTTCCTTTTGTGCCAACGACAAATTCACGAATTCAAGCGCTTTTTTCAAGTCTCTTCCTGTTTCGTGGTAGTAAGAACCAAGATTGTAATAATCACTTGCACTTGGACCAGCCATCAATTTATCATAAGCTGCATCTACTGCTTTGTCGGTAGCTAATTCCATCGGAATTTGAACCATTACATTATCCCAAACTAAATCAATGGTTGCACTCTTGCTGGTAATCTCTCCAACTGAAATCATCATAGTTTCCGTCGAGAAAGGGAGGATGGTTGGCTTTACTTGGAAATTAGCGACCTCCTTGCTTACGTCCCAATTTTTTGGTAACCCCCAGTTGCTGGTTTCATCGTATAAGTAAATTGTCCAAAGGTTCGCCATTGGCGTTGTGAAAAGAGCGTAAGTTCCTTTTTTTACGTCTTTGTTTCCAATTTTTACATCATCACCAAATGTGATGGTGGTATTTTTGTTAGCACCTGTACGCCATTTTTGACCAAATGGAACCAATCCGTTAGAAGAGAAAATATCTCTATCTTTTTTACTCGGACGAGAGTATTCGATAGTAACGTCTGTCAAACCAACAGTTTGTACAATCTTACAAGAAGGACTTGCCGGAGGTGTTTTAATCTGTGCATGTAAGCCACAAATTGAAATCATTCCAAAAAGACAGATAAAAAGTTTAATTTCTTTCATTTCCTATATTTTATAATTTTTAATCGAGTATTCTAAATACAAAGTGCAAAAGTAATCAATGAGTTAGCTTTTGAATATAAAAACTTTGCTTTTAGCTACTTTTTTACAAAGACTTAACAGATTGAAGGTAATAATTGATACTTTCTTCCAAATCTGCATTACTTGCAGTACGATCAATTTCGAACGCACCAATGCTTTTTAGAAAAGTATAATTGACCACTTTCCCTTTGTTTTTTTTGTCGTGTTTTACCAGCGCTTTCACCTTTTCGATTTGCTTCAAGGTGATTTTTCTTTTTTTATAAAAATGGTTGATGTACTTCGTGATTGCCGTAAGTTCTGTTTTTGAAAGTGTCCCTTTTTGGTAAGAAAGGTTGCTTTCGCAAATCATACCGATGGCAATTGCTTCTCCATGCAGTAATGGTTTTTTCGTTTTCATGAAAATGCTTTCCAATGCATGACCGACAGTGTGACCAAAGTTGAGTGCTTTTCTTTCCTTTTTTTCGAAAGGGTCGATTGCGACGATTCTGTTTTTCACTTGGATGGCTTGAATCAATAATTTACTCCAATCCACAGCTCGTAAATCAGAGATTTTAAGTAGCTTTTTCCACAATTTTTTATCAGCAATCAAAGCGTGTTTGATGACTTCTGCAAATCCACTTGCCAATTCTCTATCCGATAAAGTTTTTAGGAAATTTGTATCAATGATGATTGTTTCGGGATGTCTGAAAACGCCAATATTGTTTTTTATACTTTTGAAATTTACCGCCAATTTTCCTCCAATAGAAGCATCTACCTGGGAGAGTAGGGTAGTCGGCATTTGAATAAAAGCAATGCCTCGTTTGTAGGTTGCTGCTGCAAATCCACCCATATCTCCGATAATTCCACCGCCAATGTTGATAACTAAGGAATGCCGATCTGCTCCTGATTCCATCAGCCAAGTCCATATTTTTTCGCAGGAGCGAATACTTTTTAGCTTTTCGCCAACAGGCAAAATTTTCTTTTTAATTGAAAATTTTTTGCACCAGTTGTTTATTAACTTTTTGTGCAAACGATAGACGTTTTCATCCACCAAAGCGAAGTGAGAGGAGTATTGGTTTTTCTTCAACCATAGCTTTAATCCCTCGGTAGCATTGCCAAGAAAAATTTGATAATCAGATGTTTTTATCTTTTTCATAAAGTATCCGGAACTTCAGTTCCGATGGTATCTTGTAGTGAGTTTGAGCGTTTTATTTTTTGCGGAACTGAAGTTCCGCCTACTATGGTAAATATTCCAATCCATCAACTGTCCAAGCCATTGGTTTATCATCAAAAAGAATTTTTGTTTGTGCCCAAGTTTCCTTGAAAAGTTCAGAATGTCGATAATTATTCAAGTTGTCTTCCGATTCCCAAAAGCTATAGGTAAAGAACTCATTTGGCTTATGTTTGTTTTGCCAAAGTTCGAGATGTAGGCATCCTTCTGATTCACGAATTTTCTTTTTCTTCTCTTCAAATATTTCTTTGAATGTTTCAATTTCTTCCATTCGAAAGACCAACTTAACGACTCGTTTTATCATAAAAACAAAGATAGAAAACTGTATCTTCACTTTTAAATATAAATTCAATCAGCTTTTAAAATGAAAAGAATATTACTCGCTTTATTTTTGGTACTTCTACTCGTTGCGTGCCAATCAAAAATCGATACTTATAAAGTTGAAAATGATAAATTGAAAGAGGCACTCAAAGTAGCACAAGCAGAGATTGCTGATCTAAAAAGTGCAGATGATTTGGTACATATCGTTTATTTCAATTTGAATGAACAAGCTTCGGTTGAAGGGCTGATTACAGAAATTAAAAAATTAAAAGCTATAGAAGTGGTTCATAATTTAGAGGTTGGAACCTTTCAAGATTTGGGGGACGCGCGCGCCATGTCTTATTACGGTGTAATGATGCAAATGGAATTTAAAAATGAAGGCGATTATAAAATTTATCAAACGCATCCCATTCATTTGGCATTGAAAAAAGCAGTAATGCCGTATTTCGATGGCCCACCTGCTACTTATGATTATTGGGAGAAGTGATTTAAATATAGAGCATACCGGAATGAATCCGTGACACCAAAACTACCAGTGTGGCGCTACATTTATATGGGCTAATGCTCCACTGAGCAGTTTTGAATATAAATCTTAAAAAGTTACTTGGGCAATAATTATAGAGAGAAAACTGCGTTAGTAAAGTCTTCACCATCGTAAAAAGGGGTATTTTTTAGAATTTTATTGCCTCTTTCTTTACAGTTGCATTACAATATTGCGGTAAATTTTAGTCTTAGCAGATATTTTAACAACTTTGCTAAAATTATTCGTCGAATAATAGTTAACTTTGTTATTCCTCACAAATTCTAAATAGATACCTCTACATTATATTCTATTAAACCTCTTATTTATTATGAAAAAATTGTTACAAAAGTTTTTGACTGTTTCAGTATTGGTATTGGGGGCACTGAGCCTAAATGCTCAGGATATTCACTTCTCCCAGTTTTACCTTTCTCCACTTAACCTTAATCCAGCGATGACAGGAGTCATGAACTGTAACGTTAGGTTGGTTGCCAATTATCGTAACCAGTGGGCAAGTGTCTTGAAATCTAATGCATTCAATACATACTCTGTTTCTTATGACCAACGTGTTCCTGTTGGACGATATGATTATTTCGGTATTGGTGGGTCTTTCTGGGGTGATAAAGCAGGTCGTTCTGAGTTTGGACAAATTGAAGGAAAATTGGCCGCTTCTTATAGTAAAAGAATGGGAGGTGATAGAAATAAAGCGCATTATTTAGTTGTAGGATTAGATGGTGGTGTATTACAAAGAAGTGTTGACTTCCAAAATTTACGTTGGGGAACACAGCACGATGGTGACGGTGGATTTGATGGTTCATTGGGTTCTTTAGAAAATTTCGATAACGACAATGTATTGGTAGCTGATTTAGCTGCTGGACTTTTGTGGTTCTCGACGATGGAAGATAACAACTTCTACATAGGTGGTGCTTACCATCACTTAAATAGAGCAGATATTGCTTTCCAAGATGCAGATCCTGATCAACTGTATAGCAAGTTTACTTTGCATGCAGGTGGTGAATTCGCATTGACTAATAAAATGGGATTGGTGCCAGGTGTTGTTGCAATGATTCAAGGGCCTTCTCTTGAGATTAATACTGGTACTAGTTTAAGATTTACTTTACACAAAAGTAGATTTGAATATCAAGCATTACAGTTTGGTGCTTGGGCTCGTATCTCCAATCGTTTAGAGTCTGGAGTTCATACAGATGCATTCATTCTTTCTTCAAGATTTGATTACAATGATTTTAGTCTTGGATTTAGTTATGATGTAAACGTTTCAGATTTGCGTGCAGCAAGTAACTCAAATGGTGCATTTGAATTTGCATTAGTTTATAAACTTTGTGGACCAGAAAAACGTAATGTTTACTGTCCTAATTTCTAATAATCACATTTGATTTAGAATAAAAAAATCCCTGTAGTTTAGTAACTGCAGGGATTTTTTTAGCAAAACTACTGACGGTTTAAAAGTTAATATTTTTTATTTTTGATGTATTCGCCTGAAAATCACTAATTTAGCTAATCTTAAAACTTAAGTACACATGCTTAGCGCTTTATACATAGCGTTATTTATTAAGTTTTAAATAATTTTTTTCTGAGAGAACACACTTAAACAAAAACTGACAATCATGTTTGGTTCAAAAAAAGAGAAGTCTACAAAGTCTAATTTAATCCCTTCTTCAACTTCTAATACCTTCAACAGTCTGGTACAGGGTACCTCTATAAATGGTGACATTGTCGCAGATAGTGATATCCGAATTGATGGTAACTTAAAAGGTACACTTGAATGTGCCGCTAAAGTTGTAATCGGTCCTACTGGTTATATTGAAGGAGAAATTCGTTGCCAAAATGCGGTGTTCGAAGGAAGGTTTAAAGGAGATGTTTATGTTGAAAACTTGCTTCAAATCAAAGATAAAGCAGAAGTCAACGGAACGGTTACTACTGGTAAAATTTTGGTTCAAGCGGGAGCTATATTTAATGTTTCTTGTAAAATGGGTTCTGGAGTAGCAGCTCACAAAACAGACAAAAAATTGGCAGATGCCCAACCAATCTCCTAAGTCAGAAAATTCCAAAAAGAAGAAAAAAGGTAAACATAAAACAAATGAATACCTCAAGTACTCAGGAATGGCCTTCGAGATGTTTGCTATTATGTGCCTATTTACGGTCGGAGGTACTAAATTGGATGAGTACCTAAAGAGTGAGAAACAGTATTTTACAATGCTGGGAGCGATACTTGGGACTGTTTTCGCGCTCACTTATACGCTGAGGGATTTTATATCTAAAAAGGATAAATGAATACTACTGTATTTTATAAAAAAATAAGCATCCTCTCGGGATGCTTATTAATTTTTTTGATAGCATTATCACAATTCTCTCCATTTCAAGATACTTTATATTTCTCTATTAGCTCAACTTTCGTATTTGTTATTTTTACCATTCTGGTTTTTCATATCGGGTTACGAGCAGTAGATAGTCCCAATAAAAATCTGTTTACAGGAGTTGCTATCAGTTCCATTTTTATGAAACTGGTTTTTATTCTGGCTTTTCTATTTACTTATCAAGCAGTAGTAGAGCCTACCTCCAAACACTATCTCTTTCCTTTTATATTGATCTACTTGGTCTATACCATCTTTGAAACGATGGTCATGATGCGATTATCAAAGGTTTCTTAATAAATCGAAACAACTGTTTAAAAATTGTTATGAAAATAAGTATTGCTACCATCGGTGTGGCGAAATGATTTTAAGTGCCAAGTTCCATTCTTTTTTCTATATTTAACTTCAATCAAACTGCCTTTGTACTCAAATTCGATAGTGGCTTTCCGACGCTTTAATTGGAATTTTGTAAACTCAGCATGGATAACTTTTCGATCGTAGTCTTGATTATACTTATCAGAGACAACTTTTAGTTCTTTATTATCAAAGGTAATCTCTACTCTGGGCGAAAAATGACCGTTGGATAAAAGTGCGAATGGTTTGAAAATTCCATCCTCATCATGCTCAATTATTTCTTGCATTCGAGGATGAGAAAACGCTGTTCGGAGTAATTCTGATTTGATGAGGTAATCTGATTGTTGATGATCTGTGCTTGTACTTTTATAGTACCAAATTCCGTCCGATTTCATCAATTCAATCTCGACAATTACAGAATTGTAGATGAATTTCAAAAGGGCTTTCTTTTCCCCGAGTTTAAATTTTAATACATCTGCAAACTCACCTCCTACTATCTGAAATCCTTCATTGTGACTATTAGGCACGATGATGACTTTTTTACCAACAAATTGGATATCAACCAAATGATCAAATTTATTATTTGAACACATGATGAGTTGATGATATTCTCCCTGTCTATTGCGAGCAAATAAATTTTCTTTTAAATGATCTAAGTTCAAAGCCGTTTCGAGTACTACCTCTAACTCAGAAAGTTCCCTTTTTTGAAAAGGAATTTTTCTTCTGAGCTCTAGTGCTTTTTCTGCTTTTTTCGATTTTTCAACTTTAACGGGAGTTGAAATGGAAGTTATTTCTCCTATTTCTTCAATTGTTGGATCTTCTTGAGTGTCCATGATAATGGGAGGAACAATATCAATTTTATTTTCATTTGGAGAAATAGAAGTTGTTGCCAATTCTTTTGAAATCTCGATTGGCGCTACGATTGGTGTTTTGGTAACTCGAATATTATCAGGATCTGCGTTCAAAGAAATCTCTACGACCTCATTTTGTGTTTCTACGGTAACGGTAACAGGTACGATACTATCTGTTGTAACTAATTCTGGTATTTCTTCTAATGTAGGAATAGTAGCAACCTGAGTTGCTTCAGGTTGGAAATTTAGTAAAACAACTGTGGCAATAATTCCAATAGTGGACATCATAATAATGGAGTTTAAATAAACGTGATTTAAAAACCAATCTTTTATTGATGCCGCCAGCCCAGGACTTAGCGATGCCTCGAACGTCTCCGATGCTTCCTCAAAGGAAAGCTGTGGCTCCTCGCTACGTGCGGTTTCAAAAAGTGATTGTATATATTTTTCTTCTTTCATTTTTTCTAAAAATACGGTTGTTCAGGGGGTAGATGATTGAATCTGTGAATCAGAACTTTGCCTCGGCATTTCCATCTCTTTTTTAATGATAACAGCAAGTTCTTTTCGACCTCTTGCTAATCTTTGTTTGATTGCTGATGCGCCACTTTGCTGTATTTCCATGATCTCTTTGATGGAATAACCCGATATTTCAAAAAGAATAAGTGCCTCTCTTTGCAGGTCTGGTAAACGCGCCAAAGCTTTATGTAGCATCTCTATTTCAAATTTCTTTTCTATCTCTTGAGAAGGGTCGGGGTGGTTGTTGAAAACCAATTCATCAACCCCTGATTTTGGTCTCATTTTCCTTTTCGAATTTGATAAAACCTTAATCGCCGTTCCTATCAAAAAACTAAGAAATGCTTGCTCGTTTTTGATACTATCCATTTTGCGGAAAGCAATCAATAAAGTGTCATTAATCAAATCTTCGTAGGGCATATCACCAAACGCACGCGCTCGACAAAACCGCTCAAACCGGTCGTGGACTGGTTGATAAAGGTCGAGAAAACGTTGTTGTTTGGTCTTTGCCATTCGTAAGTTTTGCTTTGTTTCTGGTTGGTTAGTGTTGTAACGTTTATTAAAGTTACATGGAGTTGAAAACTTTTATGTTAAAAACGTTAACTTTTCTAAAAAACTGCGTCTCAAGTGTCGTAATGGAATTTTTTTGTTTCTAAAATGGAAAACCACACATATAATGAACGAACTATTAAACTTTGAAAATAAGAAGGAAAGAGATGATTTTTTGATTGCTTTAGTTGTCATTGCTCTTTTCGCATTACTTTTCTGGTGGCTTTTTGGCCAAAATAATAAACTTTTGCTGGTTGAAAACTTGGTACCTGTAGTAGCAACTATCGAAAAAACGGATACAGACGGAGATGGCGTTTATGATGAAGATGATAAATGTCCCGAATTGGCAGGAACACTTATCAACAATGGTTGTCCAAATGATCTTGACGGCGATGGTATTTATGATGAAAATGATAAGTGCCCGAACTTAGCTGGAAATGTGGAAAACGCAGGTTGTCCAAATGATACAGACGGTGACGGTGTTTATGATGGAAAAGATGATTGTCCTGAGTTAGCTGGTGTTGTTGAAAATAGTGGCTGCCCTGCGGATGCAGACGGAGATGGTGTTTATGATGTAAATGATAATTGTCCAAATCGTGCAGGTACTGTTGAAAATGCTGGCTGCCCAGAAATTAAAATTAATGAAGAAGAACGTGCGCTATTGGCAAGGGCAATGGAATCAGTAGAATTTAATACAGGAAGTGCGATTTTGAAACCAAATTCTAAAGCGATTCTTGATCAGATTACTAATCTGATGAAAAAGTATCCGCGATATAAGTTGGAAATTAGAGGCCATACTGATGATAGAGGGGAAAGACAAGCGAATATGCAATTATCGGAAAATCGTGCAGAATCATGTTATAATTTCTTAGCTGAAAAAGGTATCGAGGCAAGAAGGATTTCTTTTGAGGGATTCGGAGAGTCAAAACCACTTTATAGCAATGATACAGAAATTGGAAGAGGTAAAAATAGAAGGGTAGAGTTTAATCTTAGCTACTAAAAAAAACAATGCCCTCAAATTATCATTTGAAGGCACTGAAAAAAACCTCTGATTATTAATTACTTTTTTAAGTGTCGGACGACTTCGAGTTGTCCGACACTTCATGTTTAAAGTTGGTTCTTGTTTTATTTTGAAGCAATTCGTTCGCTCTTTTTGACGATATCTACCAATTCGATAAATTCTTTTCTAAGTCCTAATTGATCTGTTCCTTTTGCTTTTTCAGCCATTTTTTTGATGGTTGAATATTTCAAGTCTCCAGCGAAAGTTGATCCTCTGAGCAACATTCCAAAACCAGCAACAGACGCAGCGAATCTCAAATTCTCAGGTGCTTTTTTGAAGTCAACAGCATCGCCTGTAGTGTAAGATTCGATGTATCGACTTTGGTCTTCTTTAGGCAATTTGTATCGAAGTTTTAGTTTTAGAATTTCTTCTGGAGTTGACTCTTTTACTTTCAGCTGGTAAAGTGCCGTGACGGTATGACCTGCACCCAATTCTCCAGCGTCTTTGGTATCGTCGTGAAAATCTTCGTTGGCTAATAAGCGATTTTCATAACCAATCAATCGATAACTTTCCACGAAAGTTGGGTCAAATTCAATCTGTATTTTTACATCTTTTGCAATCGTATATAGTGTTCCGGTGAGGTCGGTGACGAAAGTTTTCTTCGCTTCCGTCAAATTGTCGATGTATGAATAATTGCCATTGCCTTTGTCTGCCAATCGCTCCATTCGATTGTCTTTGTAATTGCCCGAACCAAATCCAAGTGTCGTCAAATAAATGCCTGTTTTTCGTTTCTCTTTAATTAACTTTTCCAAATCATCGGCATGGGAGAGGCCTACATTGAAGTCGCCGTCTGTTGCCAAAATGACTCGGTTGTTTCCGTCTTCTGCAAAATTCTCTTTCGCAATTTTGTATGCTAATTTGATGCCCTGTTCTCCTGCTGTACCGCCGCCCGATTCGAGATTTTTAATTGCTTTCATAATAGTTTGGGTTTGGTCTCCAGCTGTGGATGGCAATACCAAAGCTGACCTTCCTGCATAGGTGACAATTGCCACGCGATCTTGAGGACGCAATCTTTCTACTAAAAATTTAAAAGCAGATTTTATCAATCCCAATTTGTTTCTTGAATCCATTGAACCTGATACATCAATCAAAAAAACGAGGTTGTTGGGCATGGCATCTTCCAGTTTAATTTCTTTTCCTTTGATACCAATGTGCACTAACAAATCATCTTGTTCCCACGGACATTTTGCAGTAGCAGAATAGAGTGAAAAAGGCTCCTCTCCAGATGGTGTTTCATAGTCATAGTTGAAATAGTTAATCATTTCTTCAATACGAACTGCATCTGGTGGAGGCATCGCATGATCTTGTTTTAGAAATCGGCGAATCATGGAGTAGGAAGCCTTGTCCACATCTATTGAAAAGGTTGAAGTGCTTTCTGCTG
>CALHBQ010000267.1 GCA_937930815.1 uncultured Saprospiraceae bacterium
GGAAATTACGTTGGTCAAAACATCGTAGAGGTAGAGAAAAATTTAAAAAAGGAGGGTTTTCGATATGTCATCACAGATTCCACTTTTTTATTGGAAAAGAAACCTGGAGTTGTTATCAAACAAACGCCTAAACCAAATGCACTGGTCAAGGAAAATCGTACAATTTATATGACTATCACCAAACGTAACCCTGACGAGAAGCGGTTGCCAGGTTTGGTCGGGAATTATGACTACGATGTTTATAAAAAGAAATTAGCTCGATTGAAGATTAAAAGTAAAATCCGTCGTCAAGTTTTTTCCAATAAATTAGAACCGGGGACGATTATGCACTTTTATCATGGGGATGAAAAAATTACAGAAAACACTTTGAAAAAAGGAGTGAAAGTACCGATGGGAAGCATGTTGGAATTTGTGATTACAACACGAGAGGGTGGAAGAATTCAAGTACCTCAAGTGGTTTGTATGACTTTCAAAGAAGCGGTTTTTATTATTTCTAATTCTGGGTTGAAAGTTGGAAAAGTAATAGAAGATTCAACGGTAACGGATAGAACAAATGCTTTTGTGAAAAGCCAATTTCCGGTCAAAAGTTCAATTGGCTTGAATGGAAGTGTTGAGTTGAAATTGACGCAGGCAAAGCCAGGAAGTTGTAATTAATGCCTTTTAGCACACATCAAAAAAATAGGCCATCGCAATGCGATGGCCTATTTTTTTGAAATTAAAGGTATTTTATAAACAGATTTCTGCTGCTTCAACTCTCGGATAATCTACTGGAGGCTCCATCTCTTGATTTGCGTTTAAAACGACGACTTTCTTATTCGCTTTCAATGAGGACCAGGAAACTACATCCCATGTCAAATGTCCAATTTCTTTATTAAACTGTTTATCTTTCATGCCTCCCGAAACACTTCTATTTGTAAGCGGCCACCATAGACTTTCTGTATCTCTGTCCCAAAGAACAAATCCATCTCTTCCATCACGAATATTTGGTTCAGAGTAAGTATAACCCGATACCCCAAAAGTGAATTCTTGACCACACATATTTCTTGAATAAACGCATGGGAAATCAGCCAAGACACAGTAACCAACCATCACAGGCTCGCCCTCTATCACATCATTGATAAGCTCATGCTCTATAAGTAAATCAATAGGGTAGGCTTTGATAACGTCATTTCCTTCGACGACAATCATTCTGTCATCCTCTCTATAATTGACATTGACAAGCGCTATGTTTTTGAATTTAGGCTCCATCAATGCTTTGAAGAATTCACGACCCAATCCAAATTTTAGATTATCTAAATTAAGGGTCATGTTTGAAATGTCAAAATTCCAAGATTCATCAGAACCACCCCATAACCATCTTTTGCCATCAACTACAGTGATTTTGTCATTATCGTTTAGATGATCCTCAGAACATACTCCAACGCATTCTCCATAATCACCATGGTCGTTTCCAGATGTTCCGTTAGGAGATACCTCTTCTTTCTGGCAAGAAGCCATTCCTAATGTGAAAATCAAAAAAGAGTATAGAAGCGTATTTAATCTCATGATTTTTTTTCTAAAGTTCTAAACAAAGGTAAGCTGTTTTTGAAAAAGAAGCTGTCTATTTTGAGACAATAAAAGGAGTCCAAGTTTTAAGCGGACTCTTATATTTTCAATACTTTCTGTGTGAAACTGCTTTTATTGTTATAAATTTTTAAAAAATAAATACCATCATTGAAAGCGCTTAAATCCATTTCGAAGATTTGATTATTCGAAATTTTTTCTAATTGTTGCTTTACAACTTTACCAGAAATATCTGTTAATTGAAAATGATAATCTCCAATTTCTTGATCTTTAAAAGCAATCTTTAAAAGTCCTGCTGTTGGATTATTTAACAACTTAAAATTGATATTGTTTTTATCAAGCTCATTGGTAGAGGAGGTGGCTTCTGCTAAGTCCACTTTTCCCAAAACAGCATTATCTCCTTCGTTTCCTCTGTTTCCATTGGCGACAATTCCACCTGCGTACATGATGACTTGACCTGTACCAGCTGGAGGAGCTATCCAATTTACTTCAAAAGGAAGAATAGAAACCAATTTTTCATGTTCAAAAAAGGTTATATCGCTAACTTCAACGATTTGTGTTTTTTGAGAGCCACCTATAAAAGTACCGGCATTTTTTTGATCCAAATCAAGCGCAACTGCCTGAACGCCATAGCCCGCAGGTGTCCCCTCAAAATTATAACCTACTCGCAAGGTGTAGGTCTCACCTGGAATATATTTGGTCGCAGGTTGATCATTTTGATCAAATACATTAATGATCATTTCGGGGTTGTAACTTCCACCAGTATTATGACATTCTCCACAAAAGGCACCACCAGATAAGGGGGAGCCCGTTCGGTCGATTCCTGCTATTTGTGCTGGGCCGTTGTTATATCCAACTGATAAAATCCAAATTGCTAATACTGAAAAAATAAATAGAATTCTTAAGTGCATAGTTCAAATTTTGGTTTGTACTACTAAATTAGTACAAGGCAATACTTAATTACAATTTTTTATCTTAATAAACCCATTGAAGTCGGCTAATAACAAAAAAGCCGCACCTTCCGAAGAAGATGCGGCTCTGTATCATTTAGGAATTAAACGATTAGTTTACATCCCAGAATACTCTTGAGAAAAGGTCATCACCACCCATCGCTGCACCTGCAGCTTGTACATTGTCACCGTTCAACGAGAATTCTGTTGTTGGGTAAGTGTAACGGAAAGGAGGAGTAGTACCAGCACCATCAGCAACATTCATTACTGGAGCATCATAGATTCTATAAGTAGTCCATGCTTCAAAACCTTGGTTGTAAAGCGCAATCCACTTTTGCATAGCAATCTTTTCTTTCCAGTTGCCAGGAGCACTATCATAAGCAACGTTTGGTTGAGCTAAGTATGCATTAGCCGTAGCTTCGTCGCCACCCCATTCCATGATGGAATTTGCGACACCGATATCGTACCATGCAGCAGCAGAACCACCAACGTTCCATCCTCTTTCGTTAGCATCAGCTAAAAGGAAAGCAACTTCAGTATAACCCATAATAGTACCGGGAAGTGTTTCACTTTCCAATATAGAGCCAGGTTGAGAGTTGGTAGCATAACCGTTAGAAGCACCAAAAGTACCTCCTTGCCAGATAAATGAAGTGTCCATTGCAATAGTATCAACAACCATTATCTGATTCTTGAAGAAAGTTCCAATGCGAGGATCACTCAACCCAACCATGTAATCTACCATTGTGTTAGATGCAACAAAGTCAGAACGTCCACTTTGTACCAATTGCTCCCATAATGGGTTAGTATTTGGTGGAGAACCTTCGAATTGAATTGTGAAATTGTCAGCATTTGATGCGAAAACACCTCCAGCAACAGCTGCTTCAGCCATTCCTTGTGCTTTACCTGGGTTACTATCAGCTAAACGTACTGCCAATCTTAGCATGTAAGAGTTAGCAAATGTTTTCCAAGCGTTTCCGTCTCCACCATAGATGAAGTCAGCACTACCTAAACCAGAGTCGCCATTAAGATTTTTAGTGGCAGCATCCAATTTAGTAATCATTGCATCATAGATTGCAGCATCGTCGTCATATGCAGGTGAAGAATCATCTGTTAATGCTTCTGTGAAAGGAACATCTCCAAAGATGTCAACCATATGTGTATAAGCAACAACTTCCATGACATCTAAAATAGCAAATTGGTTTGCTTTTACTTCAACGACAGTGTTTGCATCTGCCTCAATGATTTGTCTTGCTTCTTTCAAGTCTCTCAATATGGTTGCATACATCGTGTTCCACATTCTACCATTAACGTTTCTTTCTACCAATTCGTAGTTAGATTCGTCTGGGTAAGTAGTTTGAGCCCAGTGTTGTGCCCACAATCTGAAATTGTTTTCATTAACACTGGCAGTTGACATAATGTCAAATAACTCCACAGTAGCATTTGCTATTAAGTTAGCAGCAGGTACTTCTTGTGGGTTCTTAGTATCTACGTTCAAGTCAGTTAAATTATCTGAACAAGCAGCGAACATAAATACTGCGATAGTTAGAAATAATATTTTTTTCATATTACTAATATTTTATTTTCTAAAAGAGAACTCGTGGTCGGTTCATCTCAAAATGTGTCGAGATGAACCGACATTTCAATCACGAGATTGATAAAGAAATTATATTATTAAAATTCTTAGAATTGTAATCTAAGGTTAACACCAACTTCTTTAACAGCAGGGTAAGCACCTGATTGGTTACCCAATTGGTAAGTACCAGCACTCACACCAGCTTCTGGGTCACCATATTCATCATCTTTAGAGAAGATGTAAAGGTTTCTACCCGTCAATGAAACAGATGCTCCATTTAAGATTGAGCTAGCAAATAAAGAATTTGGTAAAGCATAAGTCAATGCTACTTCACGTAATTTTACGAATGAAGCATCATATACGTGCATAGCGTTTACACCACGTGCATAACCGAAAGATGTAAATACATCTTGTGCATATCCGTAAACCTCGTTAGCTGAGCCGTCTTCGTTGTAACCACCGATTGGTAATCCACCACCGTCATCAACAGATGAACGTACTTCGTTACCTTTATCATTAAGACCAGCAGTGTGCTCATAAATACCAGTTGCAGTTCCGTACCAACGGTCAAGTGAGAAGTAATCTCCTCCTTTCTGAACATCAATTAAGAAGCTAAAAGAAACATCTTTGTACGTAAGTCCATTCCATACACCACCTCTCCAATCAGGGTTGATATCACCAATTACTTCAGGAGCAGCAGAACGTTGGAAACGTTTTCCAGCACCAGCATCAGCATCAATTACGATTGGTTTGTCTGGATCATCATTGTAGAATACATAGTTAGATCCCCAGATAGTTCCGTATGGTTGTCCAACTGTAGCGTTGAAAGAGATTCCACCTTGAGCAGTAGAAATCTGGAAGTTAGTTGCACCTTCAGCAAGTTCAATAACTTCATTTCTATTTCTTGTCCAGTTGACTCTCATTGTCCAGTCAAAGTCTTTTGTTTTGACAGGAGTAAGATTCACAGCTAACTCAATTCCACTGTTATCAATTTGTCCAGCGTTAACAAATTGGAATAATTGTCCAGTTGCTCCAGTTCTAGCAGTTCTAAGAATCTGATCATAAGAAGATGCAGAATAGTATGTTGCATCTATTCCAAATCTATTTCTTAAGAAATTCAATTCAAGACCAGCTTCGTAACTATTTGTTCTTTCTGGCCTCAATGATGGATTGTTCTTAGTATTTGGCGCAGAAGCCAAAGCAGTTCCTTGGAACGGCGTATTTAAGATAAATCCATCTGCTATAGAAAATGGTGGTGCATCATTTGCAACCTCAGAGTAGTTTATTCTAAATTTACCGAAGCTCAAAGCGCTTGAGTTGATTAATTCAGAGAATACAAAACTCAAAGAAGCAGATGGGTAGAAATAAGCATTGTTTCCTTCTGGAAGTGTAGAAGAAATATCATAACGTCCAGTCAAATCTAAGTAAAGGAAATTGTCATATCCAACACTAGCACGTCCAAAGTACCCATTTGTTTTTCTTGTGAAAGCATATTCTGTTGGTGCCTCGATACCATTCACACTATTAGAAAGTGCATATACACCAGGTACAACTAAACCACCGTTGGTTACAGATCTAATCTGATCACGGCTTCTTTGGTTAACGTTTAACCCAACCATACCGTTTAAGTTAATTTCGTTACCTGTACCCAAGTATTTGTTGAAATTCAAGAAAAGATCAGAGTTTAATTCTCGTGATGCTTTGTTGAATCTTTCGTATTCAGGTACGTCAACTGACCCAACAGCGATTCTTCCTTCCTGAATTTCATCATATCTATCCATTGCTACACGACCCATTACGTCTAACCAATCAGTCAATTTGTAGCTAAGAGATACATTACCAATCATACGATTTCTCTCATCAGTAGAGAAATTTTCGAACATTGTCCAGTAATAATTATCAAAGTAGTGAGGTTGAGTAGATATAGGTGGGTTACCCGCACCGTAAGGATTCCAAGAAATGTTGTTTCCTGTCGCGTCATATACTTCTCTTTGATTTTGAACATCAGTCATAGTAGAATACCACTGACGGAAAGATTGCATTACGTTTCTTGAATCATATCCAGTACCGTAACGACCTTTACCTTGAGTATTGATGAAATTAACAGAAGCATTTGCTGTTAATTTTTCAGTCAAGTCATAAGAGCTTGAAAAGTTTACACTGTTTTTCTTGATCTTACTGTTTGGCAAAATACCTGCTTGATCAAAGTTAGTATAGCTCAAACGGAAAGAACCAGCATCAGTACCACCATCAATAGAAACACTATTGTTGTAAGTCAAAGCAGTTTCGAAGAAAGTAGTCGCATCATTTGCACCTGCTACGAAAGGAAATTTCTTGCCATAGTCGTCTAATTCAGGGAAGTAAGAATTAGAAGAAAAAACTTGTAAGTTAGGATCATATCTATCTCCAAAAGAAGCATCTTCTTCTACCGGAGCTGCAAGACCTTCACCATTACCAAAGTCGAAAAGGTTCATTGCGTTACCATCTGGACTACCATACCATCCACGGAAGCTAGAGTAACCAGGACCATATTCGTCTTGGTATCTAACCATAGTAGATTTGTCAATAGAACCAGAAGTAATACCCGTATTGAATGTAACTCCAATACCTTTTTTACCTTTTGTTCCTTTTTTAGTTGTGATAAGGATAACTCCGTTACCACCTCTTGAACCGTAAAGCGCAGTTGCCGCAGCACCTCTCAATACAGATACGTTTTCAACATCTTCAGGGTTGATATCCATGGCAGCATTACCATAATCATATCCACCACGACCAGATTGTTGGTCACGAGTGTTAGAGATGTCATTGTTAATCGGAACACCATCCACTACAAATAAAGCTTGGTTGTTGTTACCCAAAGAAGTATAACCTCTAATGATTACGTTAGACGAACCACCCAAGTTAGAGCTTCTTTTAATGTCAACACCTGCAACTTTACCAGAAAGTGAGTTGATAAAGTTAGCATCTTTAACTCTTGTCAACTCCTCTCCTTCGACTTGTTGAGCAGCATATCCAAGAGATTTTTTGTCCCGCTCGATACCCAATGCTGTCACGACAACATCTTTAAGCGTTACACCGGCAGCAAGTACCACGTTTACTACATTAGAGGCACCCAACTCAATTATTTGAGTATCGTATCCAGTGTAGCTTACTTCTAAAGCGTTAGCACCGCTCGGTACGTTAACAGAGAACTTTCCATCGATGTCAGTCACTGTACCGCTGTCCGTTCCTTGTGCAAGGATCGTCGCACCGATAAGTGCTTCACCATCTTGGTCAGTAATCTGGCCAACTACCGTTCTTTGCGCCATTGCAAAACCGATAGTAAAAAGTACCATCGAAAGAACTAGTGAGAATTTTTTCATAACAGGTTATGATTTAAGTTAGAAAATAGTAAAGTATGAACGCGAAAAATTAATGTTCAACTTTATAAAAGATTTAAGAATATTCGTCTAAGACTTATAGGTATCTTTCGATACACATGCTTTGTTTTTTTTATTTGAAATATCCGACTTAGATTCTTGATTAGGACAAACCCACACATTTCCTCGTAGTGATGCTAATGGATAGCAAATGTTTGTGGGTTTATAATTATACGTTGTTTTAAAAAAAGTTGATTTAAGATTTTATTTTGTTTTTAGAACGAAAAGCAGACAAATTATGCTGCCTGACGCTTCTATGGGATACGAATATCTAAAGAATCTGTTAAATCAAAGAAACCTTTGGTAGGTTTTTTTGCAATTCTGGTTCATTAACAATCTTATGAGAGACTAAATGATTAGTTTGGAAATTTTGCGGACATTAATTCATTCATTTTGTCAAAGATGGCGGTATTTTCATAAATCCCATTGAAAAGTTCAGCGCCAGGACCCTTTGCGAAAACAGGTATCAGGGCTGCAGTATGATAGTCACTTGTAAAGGCTCCCTTTATAGTATCCATTGTTGAACCCTGATTTATAGCAAATCCTCCTGTTTCATGATCTGCCGTGACGATGAGCAATGTTTCTTTATCATTTTCAATAAAATCAAGTGCTGCGCCAATGGCTTTGTCAAAATCAATCATTTCGCTAATGATGTAATCAGTTTTGTTGGAGTGCCCGCCCCAGTCTATTTGTGAACCTTCTACCATTAGGAAAAATCCATCATCAGATCTATCATCCAAAAAATCGATTGCTTTTTGAGTGGCAGGAGTTAGGTATTTTCGACCCTGCTCAACAGTCAGTGGATCTGAACTAGACGTTAGGTAACCAAATTTTTTAGTTGAATCTATTTTTACTTTTGAAAAGTCCTTTTCAAAATAACTAGACATTTGGTAGCCTTTTTCTTTTAGCTCCTCCATTATATCTCTGTCGTCTTTTTCTCTATTGGTAAAATATTTTAGCCCTCCTCCAACAAAAAAATCAACATCTCCTTTTAGAAAAGCTTCTGCTATGTCTTCATACATTTTCCGACTTTTTACATGTGCGAAAAAGGAAGCAGGAGTAGCATGTACAATTGTGGATGTTGCAACTAAGCCTGTTGCCATATTGTTTTTCTTTGCTTTTTCGAGAATTGTTTCGATAGGTATAGTATCAGCAGTTACTCCGATAGCTCCATTGTAGGTTTTTACACCAGCAGCAAAAGCGGTTGCACCAGCAGCAGAGTCCGTCACCAAATTATCGGAAGAGGAATTTTTGTGTAAACCAATAGTTTTGATTCTTTCGAGATTCAGTTTGTTCCCGTTTTGATACATTCCAGCGGTGATTTGGCTGATACCCATGCCATCACCTATCATCAAAATGATGTTTTTGGGTTTGGACTTAGTCGTTATATTTAAGGTGGGAGGTTGAGGGGGGATATATTTATTACAGGAAACGAAGGTGAAAAACAGAACAGAAAGAAAAAATAAATATTTACTCTTCATGGAAATGAGTGATTTTTCCTCAAAGATGGTAATTATCTAATGTTTTCAAGAAGAATTTAGATTAATTTGACATTGTTGTACTATAAATACACTTAGTTGATTCAAGAAAATCTTTGGCTGCGGCTTCGCTAAGATAATCAGTAGAAGTGCCCTGCTTTGTTTTAATTGAAATGCTTTTTATTTTAGCAGATTTTAAAATGCGCATTGCTTTTTCGTCATTGATTTGTATCAGACCATAACAATTGTTTTTACTGATATTCGAAACTGTGAAATTTTCTGATATATCTCTAAAAGAGAAGGAAATTTTATCTGTATTTGAAATACACTGAGCTGTTTTAAATTGTATAACAAGTAGAAGTCCTTCCTTCTTATTATTGGTCCAATTCATGAAAAATGAATTTTTACCAATAATAAAGACTTCTTCGCTTACTGTTTGGATTCCAGATAAATCAAGCATGAAATCAGTTCTGATGAGGTCAGAACATTTGGAAGTTCTTCTTGATGATGCCCTTTTGGTTCTTTTACGTTCTAAATCTGATTTGCGGGAATTAAACGCTTCAGATCTTTGAGTAGCTCTGTCATTTTTGCGCTCTTCTTCTGTATCAGAGCTGTCAGATTCATCCTCAGATTCCTCTTCGTAATCGTTGTCGTCATTTACATATTCCCACGTACCATCGTCGTTAAATTCGACTTCACGTCCATTTATTTCCGTTATTTGTGATTGAGTTTTAGCTACGGATGTGGTTGCTACGATAAATAGTATGCTTAGTATAAGTTTTTGAAACATTTTAAAATGTATTGTGATTTATTTGGGCTTTTTATTCGGTATTTTCTTAACTGTCACAAAAGTGCAATATTATTGTTTTTCAATAACAAAATAGTAATAATTAACAAGTAATGTTATATTCTTTTTTTTCTAATAAAAAGGTAGAAGCTGGATGCGATGAAGCTGGCCGTGGATGTCTTGCTGGGGCAGTGTTTGCTTCAACGGTAATCCTGCCAAAAGGTTTTAAAAATAAGCGATTAAACGATTCTAAACAATTAAGTGAAAAAGATAGAGAAGAATTGAGACCCATTATTGAGAAAGAAGCAATTGCTTGGGCAGTAGGAATCGTAAAGCCAAGAGAAATTGATAAGATTAACATACTAAACGCTTCTTTTTTGGCGATGCACCGAGCCATAGAACAATTAAAAGTAGAACCAGAATTGCTTTTAATTGACGGCAATCGTTTCAATCCCTATAAAGATTTGCCGTACGAATGCATTATCAAAGGTGATGGTAAATATGCCTCAATTGCAGCAGCTTCGATTTTGGCTAAAACCTATAGGGATGACTACATGAAACGCTTAGCAAAAAAACATTCTCAATATGGTTGGGAGACTAATAAAGGGTATCCAACTAAAGCTCACCGTGATGCTATTGTTGAACATGGTATCACATCTTACCATCGCAAGTCATTTCGATTGCTTCCATTGG
>CALHBQ010000268.1 GCA_937930815.1 uncultured Saprospiraceae bacterium
AACACTGACGGAGGACTCCAGTGATGTGCATTTCCAGCAGTTCAAAAAATTAGTTTTGGAAAAGGCAGATCGCTTTCCTGATGATGAAATGCGTGACCTGACCATATTAGCCATCAACTTTTGTATTCAAAAATACAATCAAGGCAATCGCAGTTATTTGCTGGAAGAATTTGAGATTTATAAAGAAGGTTTGGAGCGCGGTTACTTTTTAAATGACAATCAAATTTCAAGATTCACTTATCGAAATATCGTTACCATTTCATTGGTACTCAAAGATTATGATTGGACGGATCAATTTATTCATAATTATAAAAAACACCTGAATCCAAAGTACAGAGATAGCACCTTCAATTTCAATCTCGCGCGACTGGAGTATGAGCGAAAAAACTACGATTACGCGCTCGATTTGCTCCGACAATGCGAGCACGAAGACTTATTACTCGAACTCTCTACCCGTACCATGTTCCTGAAAATTTTCTACGAAATGGAATCTTTCGATTTATTGCCTTTCCATATTTCGGCACTTCAAACCTTTATGCGTCGAAAGAAAATCATCGCGTATCATCGTAACCTGTATAGTAATTTTACTACTTTTTTTACAAAAATGATCAATCTCCCTCCAGGCGATCGAGCTGCGAAAAAGGAATTACGAAAACAGATTGAAGTGGCAGAAGTGTTGGCAGAAAAGGAATGGTTGTTGGCTCAATTATGATAAACAAAAAAGGTCAGTGCTTAACACACTGACCTTTTTTGAATCTTCAAAACGATATACGAGAATTAAAACTCTTCATCATCTGCTTCTTCCAATGGATTAACCACTTTTGCAGTATCCACCTCATCCCCAAACTGATCATCTCCCATATCATCTCCTCCCATATCTCCGCTCGAAGGCAATTGACCTTCTTTGTAAAGATCACAATTGATCTCAATGCCTAAATCACCTGGAGGGCGATAAAAGGTAGCGTTTTTATCAAATTTAATTTCGTCGTCTTTCTCCAATGCTTTTAGATAATTAGAGAAAAAAGGGCGTGCCATGTGCCCGCCTTGACCATAAGTTAAATCACGGAAATGAATCCAACGGTCTTCTCCTCCAACCCATGTACCGACGACCAAATTTGGTGTAATTCCCATAAACCATCCATCGGTGAAGTCATTCGTTGTTCCTGTTTTTCCACCAAAAGCGACATTTACACCTCTAAAAAGTGAAGATCCATTTGCTGCTTTTTGCAACATGTCAACCATCACAAAATTTGCGGTTGGGTGCAGTGCAGTTCGCTCTTCTGGCATTTGAGAATATATCTCTCTTCCGTTTTTATCCTCTACTCGTGTGATGTAGATTGGCTTATTAGCAATTCCATTATTCGCAAAAGTTGTGTATGCGCCTGCCATTTCAAACAGCTCCAAATCACATGAACCCAATGCAATCGCTGGTGCCGGAACGATAGGCGATTTGACTCCCATCTGCCGACAAATTTGTATCACTGGACGTGCATCTCCCAACTGTTTCATCAAATAAACTGAAACGGTATTGATTGACTTTCTCAGGCCTTCGTAAAGCGTCAACAATTTACCTGAGTATGCTTCGCGGGCATTGCGAGGTGTCCAGGGTTCTTTTAAGTGGAAGTTTCCTTCCCCTGGAGAGATGGTCTGTGGCTGGTCATAAACCGTAAAACAAGGTGAAATCCCCTGCAAATTAATTGCAGCCGCATATACAAATGGCTTAAATGTTGACCCAACCTGACGCCGACTTCGAATATGATCAAACTGAAAGTACTTATGATTGACACCGCCAATCCAAACTTTTATATCGCCACTCGCTGGATCTACGCCCAATATTCCAGTCTGTAAATGCATTCGATGATAACGGATTGAATCCAATGGACTCATCAATGTATCTTTTTCAAATTTTTCATTTTCGTATGTAAAGACTTTCATCTTTACTTTCTTTTTGAAAACACTTTTCACACTTGCTTGAAATTTTTTCCAATCACTTTTTATGTCTGACCAATTTTCACTTTTCAAGACTCGTCTCATTTTTCCACCTCTTTCAGAAGAAATCTTTTTGCTTCTAATTGCCGTGGAAATCGCACCTTTTTTCTTTGACTCTTCTAAAAGAATTTTTATTTCTTCATCTTTTATTTCAAACCCAGAAACTTCCTTTTTCAGTCGCGCTAAACTTTCAGATAAATATTTATCATGTAGCTTAGCATATCTTTCCGATGCTTCGATAATTTTTTGTAAGCCTCTTTCTCTATATTCTACAGAAATTTCAGTTTCAGATTCAGTGGTATGCGTCCATGGATCCATACCTTTCCAAGTTTTAAAAAACTTGTCTTGCAGCTGAGACATATGTTTGACCATCACCTCTTCGGCCAACGATTGCATTCTTGAATCAATCGTCGTATAGATTTTCAAACCATCCTTATAAATATTGTATTTCGTGCCGTCTGGCTTTTTATTATCTTCTTTGTTTAAAATTTTAAATTTCAGGTCTTTCGCTAATTCCATTCGGAAGTAAGGAGCCAAACCTTGTGCATGATTACTTCTTTTGAAATTACTCATGCTGATAGCCTTCGTTTTCAATGAATCTATCCCTGCTTGCGACAGAAGGTCATTCTTTTTCATTTGATTTAAAACCACATTTCGCCGACCGGTCGCAGTTTTAGGATGCTTCTTAGGATTATACTTGCTCGGATTTTTTAGCATTCCAACCAAAATAGCTGCCTCATCAATTTCCAAATCTTTTTGGTCTTTTCCAAAGTAAGTTTCTGCAGCTGCTTTTATGCCATCTGAGTCGTATAGAAAATCGAATTTATTGAGGTACATCGCCATGATTTCCTCTTTAGTATATTTCCGCTCCAAGCGAACAGAGATAATCCATTCCTTTAGTTTTTGAACAACTCTTTCGATTCCTGAACCTGGCTTTTCAGTAAAAAGCAACTTGGATAATTGCTGCGTTATCGTACTTCCACCTCCTGCACTACTGCCTGTCAGTATTGGTTTAATCGCAGCTCTTCCGAGTGCATAAAAGTCAACCCCTGAATGCTTCCAATATCGCTCATCTTCCGTAGCGACCAATGCATTGACGACATTAGACGATAGTTCGCTAAATTCAACCGGCACTCTATTTTCCACATAATACCTCCCCAGTACAACTCCGTCTGCACTATAAATTTCCGTCGCTAATTCACTTTTTGGATTTTCTAATTCCGCTGTATTGGGAAGATCGGAGAAAGATAGGAATATAAAAATGCCGATGACACTCAGAATTCCTAATATAAAGAGTACCCACATCCACCTTACTGCTTTTTTGTAGGTAGGCATTCGTTTGGCAAGTTCGTCCCCTTGTGGCCTTTTCATAAAGTCGTTTTATTAAGTTTCTCTGTATGCTTTAAGCATATAAACGCTTCAAAGATACTAAACCAGTCTTGTCTATTGAAATAGTTCTAAATTTTAACCAACTACATGTTCGATAAGATTAATCTCTACCAACCCTATATCATTGATTTGATTAAGTTTTACGCTTAAAGTTTCGTTCAAAAGTGTTTCATCTAAAGCTGTTTCCACACGAATGTAGTTGTCTGTAAAACCAGACATTTTATCAACTTCTTTGCTTTGTTCAAAAAGAACAGGGCGGATTTCGTTCAAATGCTGATTATAAAAATAGCGCCGTTTTTTCTCAGAGAGAATAGTTAGCATTTCGTTTCGTCGCTTTCGCTCTTGTTTTTGTACATCACCAGGCATCGTTGCAGCCAATGTATTGGCGCGTTCTGAGTAAGTAAAAACATGCAGGTAGCTAATTTCTATTTCATTCAAAAAATTATAGGTTTCCAAAAAATCTTCTTCTGTCTCTCCTGGAAAGCCAACAATAACATCTACACCTATACAACAATGCGGCATCAGCGATTTGATTTTGGCAACTCTATCTCTGTACAAACCACTTTTGTATCGACGGCGCATCATTTTCAAAACCTTATCACTTCCTGACTGTAACGGCATATGAAAATGCGGAACAAATCGCTTTGACTGAGCAACGAATTCAATGATTTCGTCTGTACAAAGGTTTGGCTCGATACTCGAAATTCGGAAACGCTCAATGCCTTCTACCTTGTCCAATTCTTTTATTAAATCTAAAAAAGTTGCTTGACGTGTTTGCGTTAATGCTTCTTCACCGTCTGGCATCAAGCCATAGTCCCCAATATTCACTCCCGTCAAAACGACCTCTTTCATACCTAAATCTGCCAATTTACGGGCATTTGCAAGGACGCTTTCAACTTTAGCACTTCTACTCTTTCCTCTTGCCAATGGAATGGTACAAAAAGAACATTTATAATCACAACCATCTTGTACCTTAAGAAAAGCGCGGGTTCTATCGCCAAACGAAAATGCTTCTTTGAAATGATAAGCCTCTTTGACTTCTCCTGCTTGCACCATGCCTTTGCCTGGTGCTTTACTTAGGTCGTCAATGTAATTTAGAATCTTAAATTTCTCCGCAGCCCCTAAAACCAAATCTACACCTTCTATTTCTGAAATTTCTTGAGGTTTTAACTGTGCATAACAGCCAATAACAACAACGAATGCATTCGGAGATTTGCGCAATGCACGTCTCACGATTTGCCTACATTTTTTATCAGCAAAATCCGTTACCGAACAAGTATTGATTACATAGATATCGGCTCCATCATTAAATTTCGCTTCATGATAGCCGGCATCTTCAAACAGACGACCAATAGAGGACGTCTCAGAATAATTGAGTTTACATCCCAAAGTGTAAAATGCTACTGACTTAGGCGTTGCCATATTTATAATTTGAAAGACAAAAGTAGTACATCCTTTTCTAATTTTAGACAGAAGATGAATGATTACCAATTTATTAGAGAAAAGAAGTAAGATATCAAAAGTAGAGTCTGTTTTAACGCAAAAAATCCCCGCATGGAAGCCATGCGAGGATTTTTTATATCGTAGATTAATATCTTTTCAAATATTAATACTGAACACCAAGAGCTTTCAAAGTCTCAAAGTCAAGGTTACCGATTGGTAAACCATTGTCTCTTTGGAATTTCTTCAATGCCTCTTTAGTTTCACTACCGAAGTCATTATCAGCACCATATTTTGGAAGGCTGTAACCTCTTGAAATCAAAGCATTTTGAATTTGGCTAATAGTGTAACTTGTTACTTGTCTGTCACAAAGTACCTCTCTCCACTCAGTGAATCCACCTTTCTTTCTAAGAACGTTCTTAGTGATAGTAGCGTATTCAGCAGGAATAGATACTGAGTTAGTAGTAGCAGCACTCTTAACAACTTTCTTAGTGATAGTTTCGTACTCTGCAGGAATACTCTCTGTACGAGAAGTTGCAGGAGACTTAACTACAGTCTTTGTTAATGTCTGGTACTCTGCAGGAATACTCTCTGTACGAGTTGACGGAGGAGTTTTCACTACTGTTTTTGTAACAGTGTTGTAAACTGCAGGAATGATTTCCTCACGAGTTGATGGAGGAGTCTTCACTACTGTTTTTGTAACAGTGTTGTACTCCGCAGGAATCGTTTCAGTACGAGTAGTCGCTGGAGTTTTTACAACTGTTTTCGTAACAGTGTTATAAACAGCAGGAATGATTTCCTCACGAGTAGTCGCTGGAGTTTTTACAACTGTTTTTGTAATATTTCTGTACTCAGCAGGAATCACCTCTTCACGAGTTGTTGCTGGAGTTTTCAAAACAGTTTTTGTAATGTTTCTGTACTCAGCAGGAATCACCTCTGTACGAGAAGATGCTGGGTTCTTTACAACTGTTTTTGTAATATTTTTGTACTCAGCTGGAATTACTTCTTCTTGTGTAGAAGGAGGAGTAACCATTACAGTTTTTGTAACTGTTCTGTACTCTGCAGGAATAGTCTCTGTACGAGTAGACGCTGGGTTAGTAACAACTCTCTTAGTTCTTGTGCCATATTGAGCAGGAACTTCAACAGTTCTTACACAATCGTCACCATTGTCAGTATAACCAGAAGCACATCCGCTTCTTACTTGCTTAGTAACAGTTTTGAAAGTAGCAGGAACTTCAACAAGACACCATACTAAACAATCATCTGGATTTTGAGAAAGACAATTTTTGTCAGCTTTTCTCTTTACCCATTTTGTAGATGCAGGTGTAACTTCGATAGTTTCTGTTTCAGTAGTGTACTGAGCAGGAACTCTTTCGATTCTTGTAGATGCTTCAGAAACTAAGTAAGTTTCTTCTTCAGTACCGTATTCTGCTGGTACAGCAATTACTCTCTCAGAAGCTTCTTTAACTAATACTTGCTCTGTTTGAGTTTCGTATTGAGCAGGTACTGTAGTCAATCTTTTTGACTCAGCTCTTGCTAATACTCTTTCTGTAACAGTTTCGTACTCAGCTGGAATCGTGATAAGTCTTGAAGACTCAGCTCTTGACATTACTCTTTCTGTAACAGTTTCATACTGTGCTGGTACAGGAATAAGTCTTTTTGATTCAGCTTTAACCATTACTCTTTCAGTAACAGTTTCATACTCAGCTGGAATAGCGATAATACGCTTAGACTCAGGCTTAACCATTACTTGCTCAGAAACAGTCTCGTACTCTGCTGGTACAGCAATTAGACGTGAAGTTTCAGGCTTAACCATTACTTGTTCAGTAACAGTCTCGTACTCTGCTGGTACAGCGATAAGTCTTTTTGACTCAGGCTTAACCATTACTTGTTCAGTAACAGTCTCGTACTCTGCTGGTACAGCAATTAAACGTGAACTTTCACCTTTAACCATTACTTGTTCAGTAACAGTACCGTACTCAGCTGGTACAGCGATTACTCTTGATGATTCAGCCGCTTTTAGTACTTGCTCTGTTTGAGTTTCGAATTCTGCAGCAGCAATTTCAACTCTACTTGAAGCTGCTCTTGTTTGAATTTGTTCAGTCACAGTATCCCACTCATCAGCTATCAAACACTTAGCATAACATTTGCCAGGTTGAGCATTAGGTGGTAAGTCACCAGGGGACTGTGCGAAAACAGCAGTTGCAACAAAAAGAAAAGCCACTGTTAACAATAGATCAAATTTCCTCATGGTTGATTGAATTTTGATTGAATTATGAAAAAATAGCGTTTTAAAAATTAGTTCTTAGTCAAATGCGAATTCAGGGTGTTTATAAAATTTGCGCAAATTTATAATTAAACTTTCGGATAACATAAATAATAGCGCTTTACTATTTTAGATTGTATTGTATAATCCGTTGTTACGGACATGGGAAGCACTTCTCCAGATTTAAATAAAATCTTAATCTCTTCCTTCGATGTGGAATATGGCAGGTTGGCCTCTACTCCTTTCAACACAATGTCGTCAATACTTATATCAAACATTTTTCTCATAGAAGCGACCTTGAGACGGACTTTATCAACATAGTCACGTTCTATTGGAATATTCGAGTATTCCAACTTAAAAAGTCTTCTATGAATAATGCTACTTGCAAGGAAAGAAAGTGTGTTATCAATATTTTCTTCAAAGAGTTTTAATGAGTAAAAAATATCGTCATCATCAAGTCGGGCAAAGTTTTCGAGGAGTTCTTTTCTGTCACTAAGGTAATTTTTTTTTGTAAAATTCCTACTTAAAAAGAAATTTAATCTTTTTGAAACTGACAACTCTGCTCCGCTCTGAACCAACTGTTTTGCTCTTTTGAATACTTGTATGAGCATCAACTCTGCTGATAAAACCGTCTTATGCAAATAAACCTGCCAATACATCAACCGGCGGGCTATCAAAAATTTTTCTATCGAATAAATGCCTTTCTCTTCAATCACTAACTCATTGTCGTAGACATCCAACATTTTAATAATTCGGTCATATCCTATAACTCCTTCCGAGACGCCTGTAAAAAAACTATCTCTATTAAGGTAGTCTAATCGATCCATATCCAATTGGCTGGAAACAAGCTGATGAAGAAATTTTTTAGAATATTGATCTCTAAAAATCTTAATCGCCAAATCTAACTTTCCTTCAAATTCTTTATTCAACTCCTCCATAAACAACGCTGAAATTTCTTCATGAGAAATGTCAATCAGCGCTCCTTCTAAAGTATGTGAAAAAGGACCATGACCTATATCATGCAACAGAATAGCAATACAAACTGCTTCCTCCTCTTTTGGAGTTATCTGTACATCTTTTGATTTCAAAACATCTATCGTTTGTTGCATCAAATGTAATGCTCCAAGCGCATGATGAAACCTGGTATGTAAAGCGCCAGGATATACGTAATGTGTAAGACTTAGTTGCTTGATACGGCGTAGCCGTTGGAAGTAGGGGTGCTCAATAAGATCGAAGAGTATTCCGTACGGAACAGTAATAAATCCATAAACAGGATCATTAAAAATCTTTTTTCGACTCATTGTTGGTTTTCAAAAATAATATCTCAACTATAACCGTTTGATCCTCGCTTCCATGAAATTTTCCTCGATTTCAAATTTGGTTATGCTACTTTTACGTACTTTATTAAACAAAGGTACAGTACTATATACATTTTAAAAATATTGTGACACTGTTTAGAAATCATTCACTATTTCTTAAACAGTTGATAAAAGAAAAAAAACAACTAATGGATAAGATTAAGATTCTCTGGGCTGACGATGAAATTGATTTACTAAAACCACAAATCAAATTTTTAGAAAAGAAAGGGTACGAAGTTGTCACGGTTAGTAATGGCCATGATGCGCTGGACGAATGTGGAACAGAGGGCGACTTCGATGTTGTTTTCCTGGATGAGTCCATGCCTGGTCTGACTGGTCTGGAGACCTTAACTAAAATAAAAGCAGGAAATCCGCACTTGCCTGTAGTCATGATTACCAAAAATGAGGCGGAGCATGTGATGGAAGAAGCCATCGGTTCTCAAATCAGCGATTACCTTATCAAGCCAGTAAATCCTAATCAGATTTTACTTTCTTTGAAGAAGATAGTTGATAATAAACGTTTGGTTAGAGAAAAAACTTCTTCTAACTATCAACAAGAGTTTCGTCAGATCTTGATGGAAATTCAAAGTGGTCTTGATTTGCAGGGTTGGGTTGATGTTTATAAAAAAATCATCAATTGGGAATTGCAATTAGATGCTTCTGACTCGAGTGCGATGATGGATATTCTGGCGATGCAGAAAACAGAGGCAAATGCTGCTTTCTCAAAATTTATCGAGAAAAACTACATGGATTGGATGCGCGATAGAGATTCGGGGCCAACCCTTTCTCCTGATTTGATGCGTAGAAAGGTCTTTCCAAAAATGGAAGAAGGAACGCCAACGGTCATGCTGTTACTCGATAATTTGCGCTGGGATCAATGGAAAATTATTGAACCCGTTGTCACTGAACTATTTAAGGTAGAAGAAGAAGATTTCTTTTTCAGCATCCTTCCCACTGCAACACAGTATAGCCGAAATGCAATTTTCGCAGGCATGATGCCAAGTGAAATTGCAAAAAATTCTCCTGAGTGGTGGAGAAATGACACCGACGAAGGAGGAAAAAATATGTTCGAAGACAAACTCCTCAACGAGCAAGTCAAAAGAACTATCCGCCGACCAATAAAACATGAGTACTATAAGGTTACCAATGTGGCGGCGGCTAAAAATATTCAAGACAAAGCCATGAATTTCATGAATAATGACTTAACCGTTATTGTTTATAATTTCATCGATTTCCTTTCACATGCTCGTACCGAAATGGAAGTGCTGAAAGAATTGGCTGGTGATGAAAAAGCCTACCGCTCGTTGACATTGTCGTGGTTTAAAAACTCGCCGCTTTGGGCTACGCTTCAGAGAATCGCAGAACGCGATGTAAAATTGATCATCACAACGGATCACGGAACGATTAGAGTGGGAACGCCTTCAAAAGTGGTTGGTGATAGAGACACAACGACTAACTTGCGTTATAAAATGGGTAGAAACCTGAAGTACGAAAGAAAGGATGTCCTCGAAATTAGAGATCCTTTCTCAGCAGGCTTGCCGAAAGTAAATGTGAGTTCCAGTTTCATTTTTGCGAAAGAAGAAAAATTCTTCCTTTATCCTAATAATTACAATCATTACAAAAAATACTACGCTGACACTTTCCAACACGGCGGTATTTCTTTGGAGGAGATTATTTGTCCGATTGTTGAATTGAGATCGAAATAGGAAACGAGCTGCGGGGTGCGAGTTACGAGTTGAGCGACTCGCAACTCCTATCCCGCAACTCGCTTTATCACTTCCCTTTAAACTCGGGTTTTCTTTTTTCTAAAAAAGCGTTTACACCTTCTGTGTAATCATCTGTTTCGCCTGATTTGGTTTGCAACTGCCTTTCTAAATCCAATTGTTCTTCCAGTGTATTATTTAAGGATTGATTCAAAGCGCGTTTGGTGTAGCCCAAGCCTTTTGTTGGCATTTTGGCCAGTTTGACAGCTAGTTTCCAACTCTCTTCTGCAAATGACTCATCAGAAAAATATTTATAAATCATTCCCATTCGCTCTGCATCGGCAGCAGAAACCTTATCACCCAACATCATAATGGCTGATGCTTTTTGGCGACCAATCAATCGAGGTAAATTAAACGTCCCACCACTATCTGGAATCAAACCGATTTTACTAAATGCTTGAATGAAACTTGCGCTTTCAGTAGCCACGACTACATCGCAAGCTAAGGCAATATTTGCACCCGCTCCCGCAGCTACGCCATTGATAGCAGCAACGATTGGCTTCTCAATTTTCCCCAATCGAAGAATGATAGGATTATAATGTTCTCTGATAATCCTTTCTAAATCAAGGCCATTGTTTTCATCTATGGCTTCTTGCAAGTCTTGACCTGCGCAAAAGGCTTTCCCTTCACCCGTCAGATAAATTGCTCGGATGTTTTCATCTTTTTCACAATCGTCGAGTGCAGATTGCACTGCCATTGCCATTGGTCTGTCAAAACTGTTATAGACTTTCGGGCGATTGAGTGTGATTTTTCCAACGCCATTTATTTTTTCAAAAAGGATATTTTCCATATTTTAAATTTTGTGCAAAAGTAATTTTTTATCGATTAGAGTACGATCAAAAGTTCATTCATCTGGAAAAAACAGAGTTTAATACATTTTTTTTCAACTTCTAATCCAATTCTTATTAGTCTTGTGTCACTTTTTCCAAGGAAGTAAATTTTAAAAAATGATAAAAAAGATTTCACTAATACTCTTTCTAGTTACGACTGTTTTTCTTTCGGCTGATGCACAAGATGTTTGGTCACTGGAAAAATGTATCGATTATGCTCGTAATAATAGCCTTGCCATCAAACAAGCAGAAATTGGGATTCAAAATGCATTGCTAACCGAAAAAAGCAATCGTATGAATCGATACCCAAGTCTCAATGGAAGTGTCAATGGCGGAGCGCAATTTGGTAGAACGATTGACCCAACCACTAATTCATTTGATAACCGAACGATTGGTTTTAATAATCTTTCTTTGAATGCAGGAGTATTAATTTTCGGTGGCAACCGTATCAATAACTCCATCAAACAAGCAAAAGTTGATGCCGAAGTTGCTAAACTAAATGCCCTCGACGCAACCAACACATTGATGCTAAGTATCGCATCAAGTTATTTGAATATTTTGATGGCAGAAGAACAACTCGCTAACGCAAATAGCAGAAGAAGACTTTCTGATAGTCAACTTTCAAGAATTGACCGATTGATAAAAGCAGGTTCTCTTCCGAGAAATGACAGACTGAATGTACTTTCTCAAATTGCATTGGATGAACAGACCATCATTCAAGCACAAAACGCAGTCGATATCGGCTATCTTCAATTGAAAAACCTAATGCAGGTCGAGCCAACAGTCGATTTCAAAATTGGCAAACCCGATATTGAAGTACCTGCTGATGCAAACCCTGATTTATTTACTTTTGAAACAGTTTATGCATCTGCATTAAATACGCAACCAAATATCAGAGCCGCAGAAAAACAAGAGCAAAGCGCAGAAATCGCAATTGATATTGCGAAGTCAGCAATGATGCCATCTGTTACTGCATTTGGAGGAATTGATTCGAGATGGTCGAGTGTGGCAAAAGACTTTAATAATCCATCTGGTTTTGTTGACCAAAATATTCCTTTCACTATTGATGTCGCTGGTACAGAAGTCAATGGGGAGATACCTAATCAAATTCCCACTGGTTTTCCAAATTTAAGTTACTTCGATCAACTGAATGAGAATCTCGGTCAAAACTTAGGGCTCAATGTCCAAATTCCAATTTATAATAATCATAATAATCGGACGAATGTAGAACGTGCAAAACTGGGTGTACTCAGTGCGCAATACGCTGCCGAACAAACCAAACAGCAACTCAAAACCGAAATTCAAACTGCCATCGCAAATGCAAAAGCAGGCAGGTTGAATCACCAAGCAGCTAAGTTAGCATATGATGCTACAAAAGCTGCTTTCGATAATGCAGAGAAAAGATATCAATTAGGAACCAT
>CALHBQ010000269.1 GCA_937930815.1 uncultured Saprospiraceae bacterium
ACATGTGGGATATATTCAAATTTGAACTAATATACAGAGCCAAGCGCCCTGCTACTTATATCTATTTTTTCATCTTATTTTTAATGGCGTTTTGTGCGATCACAACCGATGTGATTTCGGTAGGAGGAAGTGGTGGACAGGTCAAAGAAAACGCTCCAACGACCATTGCTTTTTTCTTTATCATTTTGTCAGTGATACCTGGTGTATTGCTGGCTTCAGCGGTGATGGGCGTTCCGATTTTGAGGGACTTTGAGCATAAGACCGCTTCTATGCTATTCACTTCGCCTATCAATAAATATCAATATTTAGGTGGGCGATTTTTAGGCTCACTCGTGGTAACCATTTTTATTTTCTTCGGAATGTTTTTGGGAATGGCATTGGGATATGCCATTGGCGCTCCCATGGGATGGGTTGATACAGAAAAATTACTGCCCTTCAATTTCATGCACATGGTCAAGCCCTTTTTGATATTCGTGATTCCGAATATTTTCATCATGGGTTGCTTGTTTTTTGCAAGTGGTGCGCTTACGCGAAAATTGATGATGGTCTATGTGCAAGGAATTTTGCTGTTTATGTTTTATGCGATTTCGGGAGAGTTGATGGAGGACATGGACAACCAAAATATGGCTGCAATGCTTGATCCTTTCGGCATTGCAACCAATGATCATCATACCCGATACTGGACAGTAGCGGAAAAGAATTCTATGACGGTATCATTAGCAGGAGGAATTCTTTGGAATCGTTTGCTTTGGTGTGGATTAGCATTAATGGTTTTGCTTTTCACTTTTTGGAAATTTGATTTCAATTTAGTTGGAAACGCAACGAAGAAACAACGCAAAAATGCTACTCACAGCGAGAATCTTCCTTCCGCGAAAGCGGCTTCTATGGCAATACCCGTGGTGACACAATTCTCTGGTTTTAAAACGCATTTGGGGCAATTGTGGGACTTATCCATTTTCTATTTTAAATGGCTGGTCAATCAACCTGCGTTTTTGGCGATTGCGGGTTGCGGTTTCGTTTTCACGTCAGTGGGATTCTTTTTTGGATTGGGTGGTATGTATGGCGTTGACGTGTATCCGACGACTTATCGAGTCATCGAACTGCTCGGTGATTTTTATATCTTTTTTCTCATCCTAACAATTTTCTACTCAGGAGAATTGATCTGGAAAGAACGTGACGTAAAAATCAATCAAATCTATGATGCATTACCCTATCCAAACTGGGTGACAACTGCTGGAAAATTCCTCGGACTTGTTTACGTTTTCTTTTTATTAATGACGATTTTGACCATAATAGGAATCGTTGCTCAATTGATGATGGGCTATACAAATATTCAAATTGGTGCCTATTTTACGGAATTGTTCGTTGACCAAATGTCGAATATGATTCTATTCGCCTTCCTCGGATTTTTCTTTCATACCCTCGTCAATCAGAAATTTTTGGGGCATGCACTTTATGCCGTTTTCTTTATCTCAACATTGGTAATGACGCAGATGGGTGTGGAGCACCGTATGTTTAGATTTGGTTCGGCAAGTCTCGGCCGCTTTTCAGAAATGAATGGTTTTGGGCATTATTTTCAGTCGTTCAGTTGGTTTAGTCTTTATTGGTTTGGCTTAGCGTTTTTGATGTTTGGAGCAGTGCTCATGTTTTGGGTAAGAGGAAACGAAACGAGTTGGAAAACGAGATTTTCTTTAGGAAAATTGAGATTGAATCGCTCATTGATTTCGTTCCTTTTAGCTGCAACCGTTATTTTCGTTAGTTCAGGTAGTTTCATTTATTACAACACTAATGTTGTAAATAAATACCAAAACTCCGACGATGCAAATGCAGATAGAGCTGAGTATGAAAAACAACTAAAAAAATACGAAGATGAGACTTTATTGAAAATCGTTGACACTTATGTCGAAATTGATATTCGACCTGAGACGCGTGATTTTTCTGCGAAAGGAAAATACGTTTTGAAAAATAAATCTGACCAACCGATTTCCAAAATTTATCTTCAAAAAAGTTCAGAGAATCAGGTTACCGATGAAGTAACTTTCAATGTTCCTACGACTTCCGTCGAAAAACTGGATAAGTTCAAATTCGAGATTTTGAGTTTGAATACACCCGTTGCTCCCGGTGATAGTATTGAAGTAAATTTCACCACCACTTTTAAAACAGATGGCTTCGTAGAAAGCGGTTCGAATACCGAAATTTTACATAACGGTACTTTTTTCAATAATGGATATTTCCCAACTTTCGGTTACAACGACGGCTTTGAATTAAGTGATGAAGATGACCGAAAAGAAAACGATTTACCTAAAAAAGAGGAAGCCATGCGCGACCGAGATGATCCAATTGGTTTGAGTCAAAATCTATTCGGAGGAGTCGCAGATCAAACTCGGTTTGAAATAAAATTAAGTACTTCGCCCGATCAGATTGCGATAGCTCCAGGCTATTTGCAAAAAGAATGGGAAGAAAACGGGCGTCGCCATTTCCATTATAAAATGGATAAGCCGATTGCCAATTTCTACAGTATCGTTTCAGCGGATTATGAAGTTCGAAAAGAAAAATGGACAAACGGTAA
>CALHBQ010000270.1 GCA_937930815.1 uncultured Saprospiraceae bacterium
AGTTTGGGAGATTTATTCAATGATGTTAGAAATGATATTCCTTTTACAAAAAAGCATTTTTTGAATCGATTGGAAATCCCAATTTACAATGCAGTTGGGGATCATGATATTTCAGGATCGGTTTATTCGGATGAATTTGGAGAAACCTATTTTGATTTTGAAATTGGTAAAAACAAGTTTATTGTTTTAGACACAGAACTAAATGATAGTCATATAAAAGGCGACCAATTAGATTTTTTGAAAAACAGTTTGAGTGAAGATATTGATGAAATTGAAAATATCTTTTTGTTTTCACATCGACCGATTTGGGCAGAGGAAGACCCTGCTCTTCAAAGCCTTTTTAAAAATAATACGAAAGGAACTTTCGGAACCAATTTTAGAAAAGTAGTTGAGCCACTTATCAACAACTTGATGAACGATAAAAATGTTTACTGGTTTGGAGGTTCAACTGGTCATCCTGTTGCTTCCTATTTTTATTATCAACCAAAATCTCAACTCCATTATATCCAAACGACTATCGGCAATAAAGTTCAGGATGGATTGATAAAAGTGCAAATCGAAAATGGGAATGTTTCCTTTGAAACAATGCCTTTGATTGAAGATTCACACCTTCAATTAACGGAATACAACAGTCAATACTGGAAAAGCAAACGAGGTTTAAATGAACCAATTACGATGCGCCAAAGATTAGGAAGAGCTTATTTATTTATGACGGATTATAGGTTTATTACAGGTTTGATCTCAGGTTTTCTTTTACTTTTTGGCTTTAGATTCTTAAATCAAAAATTATGAACAGAAAATACTTAATCATATTAATCACTCTGTTTAGCAATTTTGCATTTTCGCAAAGTTGGGATTGGGCAGAGACGTTTGCTGCAACTCAAGATGTTTTTTCTTTTGGTGTAGCAGCAGATGATACACAGGTAGTTGCAGTTGGATGGGTGAGTTCTTCAACCACATTTGGAACAGGCACCAATAGCGAAATACCTGCTGGTTTTGGCGGAGAAGATGCCTTCATAGCCAAATACAATCTTGATGGCTCATTGGCATGGGTAAAAAGAATTGGTAGCGCACAAAACGATCGAGCACTCTCTGTGGCGATTGATACAAAAGGAGACATTTTTGTATCTGGCCAGTTTTGTGGAACAATGGAAATAGATGCTATTACGCTTACTTCCATCGGTAGCACAAGCGGTACCTGTGTGTCGAGTTATTTCATTTTAAAATTAGATTCGAACGGAACTGCATCTTGGGCTAAAGCCGTAGGTTCAGTCGATCAAGGATCCAGAGCAACTGCGATTACTTTAGATAATCAAGACAATGTTTATGTGACTGGTGATGTTGGTGGAATCGTAAATATCGGACCATCTACGATTGGTGTTGCTGGAAAGACAGCTGGTTTTTTAGCAAAGTATGGAAATTTTGGCAACGAAATATGGGCGGTAGATTTTAAAGATGATTTCAATAGTTTGGGATTGGCAGTTGCAACTTCCGAGAGTGGAAAAGTTGCGGTAACTGGTGAGTACAAAAGAAACGTGGTTATTGGCGGTACAACTTTTCCAGGCAATAGCCCAACGTGGGGTGACTACTTTGTTGCTTCATACAACTCAGATGGCAGTTTTCTTTGGGCATCTACCGGAAATGGAACTTATAGAGATCAAGGTAATGGTTTAGCATTTGACAATGCAGATAACCTCTACGTGACTGGCGCTTTTTCAAATGAATTGGTTATCCCAACGGGGACTTTACAAAGTGTTGGTACTGGCACAACCGCCGCAACTTCCAATGGAGGAAGAGATATTTTCTTAATCAAATATAACTCAGCTGGGCAAATTGCTTGGGCAAATCAATTTGGGAATACTGGCCTACAGCTTTCATATGATTTGTTTTTAAAAGACAATAAGGAGATCATTCTCTCTTCAGCTTCTGCAGGAGATTTGAAATTGGGTAATGACTTAATTCAATCAGAAGGTGTTTTAGATATCTTATTGACTGGATTTGATACTGATGGAAATTACATATGGTCAAAAAATACAGGAGGCATTGATAATGACTACTGCACCTCCTTTACAATGACCTCCGATGGATTTGGTTATGCAACTGGATATTTTAGAAGAGCCATAGATTTTGATGGTGATATGGTTTCTTCGAGGGCAAGAAGTGATGGTTTTTTAGCTCGATTATTCCCACGAGTTGACGTAACTATCAATGTTGATTCCTCAATAATATGTGAGAATTCGAGAAATGATTTTTCAGTCACCACGCCTGAGTCTGGAATACAATTTTTGTGGGAATTTGATGGTGGTAATCCTTCAACTTCGAGGGCAACCAATCCATCTATACTTTACGATGTTCCTGGAATGTATGATGTGCGATTAACGATTGTTGGACCAAACGACTCTACAAAAAAGGTATTTGAAAATTACGTTGTAGTAAAAGAAAATCCTTCAATCAATTTAGGTAATGATTCAATCGTTTGTCCAGGAGATTTTTTTCCAATCACTTTTGGTCAGGCATTTTCTGAATACTTATGGAGTAATGGAAATAATACAAATACCATAACAACAGACCAAAATATAAACTATTGGTTGGAAGTAACTGATGAGTTTGGCTGTAAAGATCGAGACTCAATTGAAATTGCCTTTCAACCACAACCTGATATCGGTCTTGGCGAAGACACCACAGTATGTATTGGCGCGACAATCATTTTAGGTTCAGATCTAACTTTTGAAAACTACAGTTGGTCAAACGGTTCTTCCAATCCTGAAATAACAGTTTTCAGTAATGGTTCTTATCAACTCACGGTGACGGATCAATTAGATTGTATGTGGTCAGATACCATCGTTGTGGATTATGAAGTTTGCACTAGTGTTGAGGATAAGATGAATAGTAATGAGGTTACACTTTATCCCAACCCAACTTCTGATAAAGTGAGTTTAGAAATCCATTCAAATCTTTTAAACAAAGATCTTGAATTTGAAGTAATAGATATTTTTGGAAGACGTGTGATTTCAAAAAGGAAAGTAATTAATAAAAGTGAAGTTGTAGATTTTTCAACCTTACAAGCAGGTATTTATTTTATTCAATTTACAATTGAAAAAGGGTATTTTATTAAAAAGGTAGTCTTACAATAAACGCATGAAAAGGGCTGATAGAACGTGAGAAAATTTCTTGTAAAATATGCGGAGTTGCTTTTCTTTTTACCGATTTGGTATATCTGTGGAAGTGTCCATGAGGTACTCGGTTATATAACCGTATTTCTAACCTTGATTTATTGGTATTCACAAAGAAGACATCATTTCTTTCTAATGTCGTTTTTCTTTGTAACAGTGATGGCGGATGGAGCGACTTCTGGGATGGGCTTTGCGGCCAACTTGCGTATTCCTATTCTATTCTTTATCATGTTTTTTGCCGTAGAAGCATTTTATAGGGGGAGTTATGGGATCAAATCGATTTATTTTGCCTCTTTCCCCTTCTTCATAGTTGCTTTTTTATCACTGCTAAATAGCCCGACATTCATATTGGGTTTTGCAAAAACGGTCTCCTATTTCTTTTTGGTGTTTATCATTATTCATTATCTCCCGTATATCATCAAGCAGAGTGGAGCGGAGATGTTGTTTGATATCATTTATTTTGTAATACTTTTTATAACACTAAGTTTAGTATTGCTTCCTATAGCGCCTAGCGTTGTTACTTGGCATCATGGATCTGCGTGGGCGAGTTTCAGGGGGTTCTTTCATAATCCCAATGGTCTCGGAATTTTTTGCACCATGACGGTACCCTTGATGTTTATTCTGGGTCATATTTTTACTGGTAAACGTATCTTGTTCATTTATGCAACTGGAATAATCATTCTATGTGCAATTCTTGCAGATTCAAGAACAGCGTTAGGTAGTATAGTCTTATTCTTTTCGCTTTACTTTTTTTATACATTTTTCCGAGATCCAAAGTATCCCAAAAGGTTGATAATTGGAAGATGGGCAACAAGATTTCTGTGGTGGGTAGCTATACCGATTGGATGTTTATTATTGTATTCATTTGGTCTTATTGGATTAATTGAATCATTAGGATTGGGAGAAACCTTAGAAGTACAGACACTTGAAACAGGAGCAGGACGGTTTATTGCCTGGGAACATGCTTTAGAAGAAATAAGCAAAAACCCATGGTTTGGAAATGGTTTTCATTATGATGTACATCATTTTAGAAGTATTCA
>CALHBQ010000271.1 GCA_937930815.1 uncultured Saprospiraceae bacterium
AAAGAAAAACAATCAAAAATAACCATTCAGCCTTACGGTAGTTTGGTACTAAAGGCACTTGATGCAGATTGAGCAAGCTGAAAGTTAGATGTTAAAAGTTAAAAGAACTTAAAACGTCTAACTTCCAACTTTCAACTTAAAAAATTAATGAGCAAAAAAATAAGCATAAAAACTCGACTGATTCTGATTGATAAAGGCAGTATTTTGCTCATCAAACAGACCAAACCCAATGGTGGTAAATTCACTTTTGTAGGTGGTCGTATTGAAAAGGAAGAGTTTGCAAAAGCAAGTTTGGTAAGAGAAGCCGAAGAAGAAGCAGGCATTAAGCTGGAAGCGAAAAATTTGCAATTGGCGCATGTCCTTCATAAAAAAGATGACCAAAATATGCGCATCATTCTGTATTTCAAAACTGAGAAATGGGAAGGCGATCCTCAAAATTTAGAACCTGAAAAATTCAAAAAAGTTAAATGGCATAAATTGGATGCGTTGCCCAAACAACTTTCTCGAACTGCTCGCCATGTCATCAAAATGTATCGAAATGGGTATATGTATTCCGAGTTGGAAAGGGTAGCGGGGAAAGATAGTCCTAAGATTTAATGCTTATAGATTAATTGTGGAATAATTGGGACACAGAGTTGCGCAGAGGAGACACAGAGATTCACAGAGAGTCCTTTTTTTCTTTCTAACTGTAACTCTGTGAACCTCTGTGTCTCCTCCGTGAATCTCCGTATCCAAAAAAAACTACCGCCGCTCAAAAGTCCAAACACAAGGATACGTACTGATATACAACCCACTGATAATCATTTGATTAGCTCCATTAAAACTTACCGTTCCAGCTACCGAACTATTGTTGACATTGATTTGATTATTACTCAATGAATAATACATCGGAATTCCATTTTCAGAAATAGTGGTATTATTGATGGAATAAACTGCACCCACAAAAAGCGGTGGAATGTCCTCAAATTCAGTTTGAACATAAGTACAAGTCCAGTTGCCAATGATGGTTGGAACAGGGGCAGGAGTTGGTTCGTAAAATTCTTCTGCATCTGGTTTTGGAGCATTGTCAAAAGTGCTTGAAGGTGTGAAATCATCACCTGAATCAAAGTCATTTCCGTCGCCCATCATCAAACCAATCACGGCGAGTCCAATCAAGGCTAAAGCTGCAAAACCCACCACTTTTAAAATAGTCCCGAATGCGCTTCCACTTTTTTTCTCAGGTTGAGGACGAATATTTCTTATGGGTTTGCCACCTTTTTGAGAAGCATTTTTAATCAATTGCGCCAGTTTCGGGCTTTTATGAATCTGATATGCTTTTTGATAATAATGAACTGCTAAGTCCATATTTCCAGCGGCTTCTGCCTCTTTTCCACTTTTATATAATGAAGAAAGTTGCTCGTATTTTTCACTGTCCGATAGTCGTTTTTTTAGAAAATTAGCATCTGGTTCAAATCCTTTCTGATAATCTTTTTGACATTCAAGATATTTGATTCTTGCTGCTCCGAATTCTTTTTTGCCATACAATTGCTCTGCTGCCTCAAAGTTTTTGATATAATTTTCTTTGGTAATCGCCAATGATTTTTCCAAACGAATCCGTTCTTCCAATCTCGCTTTTCGGTCTGTGGTGGCTTGGTCAGAGAGCTTTAGTCGTTTTTGAATATTGACAATGTTGTCCTCTGCAATCTTAGCATTTGGATGGTCAAAAAAATCAGTCAAATACTTTTCATACGATTCCATGCTATTCAATCGGCAAGCCTCGTTCCATGCTTTTTTCTCTTTTAAATCAATCAGCTTTTCGCGTGCTTGTTTGTGATGTTTCCCACCTGGATAATCTTTTAAATAATGTTCATATGCCGAATAAGTATCTTTTTTTTGAGTCAACTCCCAAGTATCTTTTTCTTTGAGTTTATGCACAAGTTCGGTGGCTTGTTCAATGTAAATTCCTTCTGGAAAATACTCCATATATCGCTCATAGCCTTCGGCAGTGTTCTCCTGACTGAGCTGCTTCCAAATATCTTCTTCTGACCTTTTTTGATAAAAAATAAATTCCCCTCCTGCATCGCCAAATTCACCTGCTCGGTCATCAATTGGCGTTTGTTTTACTCCACGATGCTCCATCATGTCTTTGACTTCTTCAATCAAAGTTGAGGTTTTGAGTACCCTCAAAGTATTGCCTTTCAAATATTGGATAATGCTGGAAGCGAAAGGGCTGTTTTGTCCAGCAACTCCATCCTCAACGACTTCATTTCTACCAGAAGCAAAAATTCTAAAAGAAGCGAATTTTTCAGAACGCGTTCCACTCCGAGTACCCGAAAGAATCGAACCCGAAAAACAAGAATCGATCAACAACAATGTATGATGCGCTTTTATCTTTTTCAAATAAGAAGAAAGCGTTCGGTTCGAAATATAATCACTCGAATCATCGTCTTCCATTGGTGCATCAACAGGCACCCAATATCCTTCATCCAAGACCTCATCATAATGCCCATGACCTGAGTAATAAATAATGATATTGTCCTTTTCTGTGATAGAAGTTACAAACGATTTGAGTGTTTTGAGAATGTTCTTCTCAGTAGCATTTTCGTTGAAAACGGTCGTAATGTTTTCGTCCTCAAATTGGTAGGAAGTTTTGAGAACATCAACGAAATCTTTGGCATCTTTTACCGCATTTTTGAGCGGTTTCCAGTTTGCATAATTATCAATACCAATGACTAACAAGTAATTGGTTCCTTTGAACCCCCATTCATTTTTGTTTTCATCGTCTAAAATCATCCCTCGTTTAGACATGGTTTGCAGGTTTTGGTGTAAAAATGTGTTTTCTCATCCTAAAATTAGATAAAAATTTCAATCAAAAAAATTACTCGATTCTATTATTTTTGCACCTTGATTGATTTTTAGTTGGAAGTTGAAGGTTAAATGAACCGCTCATTGAACCTTCAACTTTCAACCTCCAACTTTCAACCACCTTATTTAAATGAGATTTTATTTTTCAATTTTTTTATTTTTAAGTGTTCACTTTTGCTTGGCGCAAGGGAAGGTAACTTTTGAGGCAAATATCGATGCTAAAGAGGTAGTCGAGGGCAACACCTTCCAAGTTTCTTTTAGTTTGAAAAATGCAAATGGAAGCAATTTTCAACCGCCATCATTCAAACCATTGAAGGTGGCGAGTGGGCCCAATCGTTCGATTAGTAATTCGATCATGAATGGGAAGGTCTCTTCCGAAATGACGATTTCATATATGCTTTTGGCGGAGAAGCAGGGCAATTTCGTCATCAAAAGTGCGAAAGTAAAAGCCAATAACAAACAGCTTCTTTCAAAACCCATACAGGTAAAAGTGGTAAAGGCGCGAAAAATTGCCCCGGGCGTAACTGGAGGAGAACCAATTTTTGTGACTGCTGAATTTTCGGACTCGGTTGCTTATGTTGGTCAACAAGTGATTTTAGATTATAAAATTTATACTAAAAAGAATATCGAATCCTTCAATTTGATTTCTGAGTCAGATTTTGATGGATTATTCAATATGCAAATTCGTCGGTATAACAATCAAGCGACTAAAGTTGCTTTAAATGGAGAGCAATATGTTACTCAAGTCATTCATAGGGTAGCACTTTTTCCACAACAAACTGGCGAATATAATATCAGCTCGATGGGTATAAGAGTCGGGGTCAATGAAGATGGAAAGCGTCGCCGCCGCAGCTTGTTTTTTAGTAATCATTTGAAATATCAAAACCTGAGGTCAAAGCCTGCTACTTTAAAAGTGATTCCATTACCTGATGGCGCGCCGGATGACTTTTGTGGTGCTATCGGAAATTATCAAATGACCGCTGGAGTGTCTCCCTCAACTTTGACAACCGACGATGCGGTTTCTGTGAAAATGTCGATTCGGGGTAACGGAGATGGGCGGCAGGTGATTCCAACCAATTTTGATTGGCCCGATGGTTTTGATGTCTACGATCCCAAGGTAGGAGAGGAAGATACAGGTGAGAATGGTGGAGAAATACAACACGTCAAAGAAGTTGAATTTGTGGCGTTACCTACAGCGGCTGGTCAATATTTGATAAAACCCTCGATGAGTTACTTCGATACTGATTCCGCCAAATATATTACGCTTGCTATCAATCCGATGAATATTGTTGTTAGACCTGGAACCAACAAGCCAGGACGGACGAACATCAGCCCTCGCGATGCCAATGCCGAGGAAATGATGCGTCCGATTAAGACAACAACTCGTTTGAAATCTTTTGGAAAACCGTTTTTCGGATCGCCGATTTATTGGCTTTTGTTTGCCTTGCCAATCTTGGTTTTTGGGTTCCTTTTTTATAAAAATAAGAAAGATGCAGAACGAGCAGACATCGACCCTTTAGAACAAAAAAGAATAAAAGCGCAACGCGTCGCTCAAAAGAAATTAGCCACTGCCAAAGTCTTTTTGGATCAAAACAAAAGCAGTCAATTCTATGATGAAATAGCAAATGCTACACTTGGATATGTGGGTGATAAACTCAATATTCCACTTTCAAAAATGTCCAAATCGAATGTAGAAGAAAAGCTAAATAGCTTAAGAGTAGAAGCGAGTCTCATCACTCGTTTTATGGAAATTTTAAAAACAACAGAAATGGCTCGTTTTGGTGGTGGTGGTAATGTAGATGCGATGCAAAAAATCTATTCAGAAACTTCTGAGGTTTTGACGGAGATGGAATCGGCGATAGGGTAGAAGAATTAATTTCCGGGATTTAAATGTTAATAACAGTCTGTTGTTAATTTTTGTATAATCTTAAAGATATATTTGATTTTTGTAAATTTAAAACATTATATCATGAAAACACTTTTCTCATCCCTACAATTGGGAACTTTTCTTTCTTTCTTTCTTTCTTTCTTTCTTTCTTTCTTTCTTTCTTTCTTTCTTTCTCTTTAGCTGGTCAACCTCCTGTCATCGCGCAAACGTTTGCAGGTGGATATAATGCTACTGCATCATCCATTTCTCCAATTCCGAACCCCAATGATAATCCGCCAGGTTCTACTTTTATCGTAAACTTCATAGATGGGGGTAGTTCTGACCTTACTTGGACACAAGATATGAAAGATGCAGTAAATTATGGTGCCTCATTATGGGCTCAAATTTTGGAATCTCCAGTGCCTATTGAAATAGAGGCACGTTTAGGTTCTACCACTGGTCAAGTATTAGCTGAAAACAATATTTCAATGGTTTTTGATGCTAATGGAGTTCATGTGCCTTGTGCTTTGCAAAGTAAGAGGTTAGGTTTTGATGCTTGCCCAAATGTTCCAGATATGAAATTATTATTTGCTTCTCCCAACCGTTTATCTAATGGTTTAAGCCAATCAAATCAAGGAGAATGGTACACTGGATTAGATGGGCAAGCTACAGTTGGCCAGTACGATTTAGTTACATTAGTTATGCATGAAATTGGGCATGGGTTAATAAGTCGTGCTTTATTTGAGGTTGATGAAGTAAATGGATTAGCATGGTATTCACCTATTTTGACATCAGTTTTAAGTGAATTTTTATCTGTTTGTGAAACAGGTGAATTATTAAGTGATGTGTCTCCAGAGGTTTTTTATGCAGTTGTGTCAGGGGAATCAATAGATGGCTCATCTTATTCTATGTGTTGGTATGGTGAAGGTGATCCTCCTTGTGATTTTTCAGTTGATAATAATGATTCTCCTCATCCTCAAATATTATTTGGTGCTGGAGGAGGTAAGCTCGGTGCTCATCTAAATGAAGATATTTACCCTACAGGAAATATTAATTCCTTAATGACGCCAACTTTTGTATTTGCTGAGAATGTACATAATCCTGGACCTCTTTTTTTATGTATGTTGAGTCAATTAGGTTGGGATTTCAATATATTGTTTGGAAAATCTTCAACAACAAAAGAATCAAACTATGAAAATTTGAGTAATTTGTTTGTAATTCCTAATCCTTCATCTGGAATTGTAGAGTTAAATGGGATAAAGGAATCCGGAAACATAATTATCAATAGCTTTGATGGAAAGATAAAATCAGAATTGGAATTTTCAGGTAGCTCACAAAGTTTTATTGATTGTAGTCACTTGCCTGACGGTCTGTATTTAATTACAATTAAAACTCCAAAACGAATTTATCCACTTCAGAAGCTTTTAATTCAACGGTGATTTTTTCAAATAAACTGCAACCAATATTAAGCTAATATTGGTTGCAGTTTTTAAATTTTTTTCGAAAATGAGAACGATAATTATTTTTGTTCTTCTTGTTACTTCATTTGGAGTTTACTCTCAACAATGGTCATCTATTGATTTTGAATTCTATAATTTAGAACCAACCAATATTTTAAAACTTCCTGACGGAAATATGGGAGTAATGAGTGAGCAAGATAAATTTGATGCTCGGGCTGGAGAATTAGATTATATTACTAACATTTTTTATGTAGTGTCTCCTGAGGGGCAGGTTCTGTATAAAAACATTTTGAATTCACCAGCTGGCTTATTTGTAGGATTTACAATATTTGATGAGGAGAATGTTTTTGTTCCTTACACCAAATGGCAATCTCCATTAGTCACTTATTGCAGCGAAGATTCAATTTCTATTGGCGAAACTCATCGAAGAGGAATGAATAGACAATTCTTTCTTTTAGATATGGTTGTTAATGTCTTTGATAGTATTTATAATGTAAACGGCTATTGTGAAGAACCTTATCATCTCGGGGGAGCTATACATGAAAACGATCTTGTTTTTGTCACAGAGGAGTATTGGTCGCAAGACGTATCAGACCAAACCTACAGCTTTCAAAGGCATGATTTGAATGGTAATGAACTGTCGAGTTTTGAATATACGAGTTCAGAAAATCGGATAAAGAAAAAACAACAAGGGATTTTTTTAGATGGTAAAATGCTTTTTTCTACAAATCTTAGAACGGTTGATTCAACGTTGGCACCAATAGATTATCCAAGGTATCCAGGAGTTGTTGAATATGATTTAAATACAGATAATGTAGCAATAATAAACACTGAATTGCTTGGGAATAATTTCTCCTCAATCTGCGATTTTGCAGAATATGCTTATGATCCTTCATCCTTTATTGTTCCGTTTATTAAATACGATCCTTTAGGTGATGAGTATTCAATTGGTCGAATGGATAAAGATTATAACTTACTTTGGAGAAAAATAATACCTGCACCAGTAAAAATCATTGGACTCTCCAATGGTAATATCGTTGTACTTTCCCCTGCGCGTGAAACCTTCACCATCTTTCTTTTCGATGAGAATGGTGCCTTGTTAGCTGAAAGAAAATACGATAATCCACTAAATGCATTAGAATATAAACCTGTTTCGTTTACGGTTTTAAATGATGAAAAAACCTTTGTTGTGGCTGGTCAGCAAGGAAGAGATACGACGATTGCAAGAGGCTTCGGCAATGTGGATCGACGAGTTGGTTTGATGACGCATAGCTTAGATAGTTTAAATCAAGTGAGCAGTACGGTCGATAGAGATTTTAAAACTAAGATAAACCTATTTCCAAACCCCATTTCTAATTCATTTTCGGTTGAAATTCCTGAATCCGAGAAGTCCTTTTCTCTTCAAATTTTTTCTACACTTGGTCAAAAAGTCTTTGATGAAAAATCGATTTCATCAAAAGATAAAATTGATACATCTGAATTGTCAAATGGTGTTTTTTTCTATGAAATAGTAACTGAAAATAGAATTAGAAAATCAGGAAAAATAGTGATTGCAAACTAAATCGCGGTTAGCTACAACATTACATCTTATCACAGAAATCCTTCATATAATCAATACCTGCCTCGAAACTTCTTTTTTACATAAAATTTCGCTTGATTTGTGATTCTTTGAGAGGCAAATAAACTTTTCAAACATTTCAATCCAATTTTCGAGAAAACAAACCGCCTGAATGAAATTATTCAGTTTATTCAATCAAGACTTAGCAATTGACCTTGGCACTGCCAATACGCTTATCATACAAGATGGAGAAGTCGTTGTGGACGAACCATCGATCGTCGCTGTAAATCGTAGGACCAACGAAGTAATCGCTGTAGGGCACAAAGCCATGCAGATGCACGAGAAGACACACGAAGACATCAAAACCATTAGACCACTGAAGGATGGAGTGATTGCCGATTTTCAGGCAGCAGAGAAGATGATTGAGGGTTTGATAAATATGGTTGGTCAGCGTAAAAAATTCTTTTCTCACCTCAAGATGGTAATTTGTATTCCTTCTGGTATTACAGAGGTGGAAAAACGTGCGGTATTCGATTCAGCAGATCATGTTGATTCTAAAGAAACTTATTTGATTTATGAACCAATGGCTGCGGCTTTGGGTATCGGTTTAGCCGTAGAAGATCCGATTGGGAATATGATTATTGATATAGGAGGTGGTACGACGGAGATTGCGGTTATCGCACTTTCGGGTATCGTTGCCGATCAATCTATTCGTACAGCAGGGGATGAGTTCACAACTGATATTGTAAACTACATGCGCCGTCAGCATAACATGTTGATTGGTGAACGTACGGCTGAGCAAATCAAAATCCATGTAGGTTCTGCTTTGCCAGAGTTAGAAAATCCACCAGAAAACTTTCCAGTCAATGGTCGAGATTTGATGACGGGTATTCCAAAACAGATAATCATTACCTATCAAGAAATAGCACATGCTTTAGATAAATCTATAGCGAAAGTAGAAGAAGCAATTCTAAAGGCATTGGAAACAACGCCACCGGAGTTAGCTTCTGATATTTATAAAACAGGTTTGTATCTCACGGGTGGAGGCGCTTTGTTGCGTGGATTGGATAAGCGAATTGCAGCTAAAACAAAACTACCTGTACAAGTGGCAGATGATCCATTGAGAGCAGTAGTTCGTGGTACAGGTATTGCTTTGTCAGATGTAGATCGCTACAAACCGATTTTGATAGATAGAAGAAGTGTATAAAAAGTTATAGGTTGAAAGTTGAATGTTGAAAGTCTAAGGGAAACTTTCAACATTCAACTTTCGACTTTCAACATTCAACATACTATGTGATGGCTAGTTTTTTCGGAAACTTTTCGAGGTTCGGATCGGTGCTCGTCTTTTTATTTTTAGAGCTAATTTGTTTGTTTTTAATTGTTCAATTCAATCAAAAACAGCGGGATATTTGGTTCTATTCAGGAAGTTTGATTTCGGGAAAGTTTTTGGAAATGTCGAATCAGGCTGGTAATTACTTCTATTTGTCTTCTGTAGCCGATAGTATTGCAAACGAAAACGCGCTGCTTCTTGAGCAAATCACCAATGACAAATCTCTTCCACTTTTAATATTTTCAGATACATTGGAGGTTCAAATTGATACTGCTCAAACAGTGCGATATGAACTATTGCCTTCCAAGGTTATCAATAATTCTATTAATAAAAATCGAAATTTCTTTACGCTTGATAAAGGTTCCGCAGATGGGATAGCGCCACATATGGGAATCGTTACGCCAAAAGGAGTCGTTGGGATTGTTCGTCAAGTTTCAGATAACTATTCAGTGGCTATGTCTTTGCTAAATAGTCAAATGCGGGTAAGTGTAGCAATTAAAAGAACGGGCTATTTTGGAACGATGAGCTGGCAAGGTAAAAATCCTTTGGTGATGGATTTGGATGATATTCCTAAACATGCAGATTTGATTGTTGGGGATACTTTGATAACAAGTGGTTATTCAGCCATTTTTCCACCGGGGTTACAACTCGGTATTTTAAGAGATTTTAAAATTGAACCTGGAAGTAATTTCTATTCTGCCAGAGTTGAGTTGGGCGAAGATATCAGTCGGCTCAATTATATTTATGTTTTAAAACATTTAGAAAAACCAGAAATTTTAGAATTAGAAACCTCGATAGAAAATGAATAACGCCGTAGTACAAAATGTGATAAGGGGGGTGGCATTTATTTTGATTCAGGTTTTGATACTGAAGCAAATGGAAATCAATTCGAGTTGGTTACATTTCATGAGTATTTTGTTTTATCCGCTATTTATCATTTTGTTGCCCCTGCGATATTCGACGATTAGTGTAATGGTCATTGGTTTTTTTACGGGTTTGATAGTCGATTCCTTTTATCATTCTATGGGAATACATGCAGCGTCTTGTGTATTTTTGGCATTTATACGTCCATTTGCTTTTACCATTTTGAGTCCGCGCGAAGGATACAGTGTTGATTTAAGTCCGACTGCTCACAAATTGAGTTTCCCTTGGTTCGTTCGATTTAGTGGATTACTGATGTTATCCTTTTGTTTCTTCTATTTTTCAGTAGAGGCATTTACGTTTGCGTATATCGGTCAGATTTTATTAAAAACGATTGTAAGTTTCTTTTTCTCAATGATATTGATTTTAGCATTTATGATGATATTCAATCCAAAAGAGTAATAACGACCTCTCAAACTCTCAAAAACTCTTTCCCATTCTCAAAAATGACAAAGCACACCATCATCGAAGGAGACAGCAGGCAGATGGATCATCTGCAAGATGAGACCGTGCAATTGGTGGTGACCTCTCCTCCTTACTGGCAACTCAAAGATTATGGTACAGATAATCAAATCGGTTTTTACGAATCATACGAGGAGTACATTAATAGTCTAAATTTAGTTTGGAAAGAATGTCATCGAGTATTAGAAAATGGCTGTCGATTATGTATCAATATCGGAGACCAATTTGCAAGAGCAGCTTATTACGGTAGGTATAAAGTGATTCCAATTCGTACAGAGATTATTAAGTTTTGTGAAAGTATAGGTTTCGATTATATGGGAGCCATCATCTGGCAAAAGCGTACGACAACCAATACCTCAGGTGGCGCATCGCTTATGGGTAGCTATCCTTTTCCGCGCAATGGCGTGATTTCAATTGATTACGAGTTTATTTTATTGTTTAAAAAATTGGGTAAACCTCGAAAAGTCGAAAAAGAAATAAAAGAGCAATCACGGATGACCAAAGAGGAATGGAAGGAATATTTTAATGGTCATTGGAATTTTGGAGGAGCAAGGCAAGGTGGACACATCGCCATGTTTCCAGAAGAATTACCGAAGCGATTGATAAAGATGTTTGCTTTCAAAAACGAAAATGTGCTCGACCCGTTTATGGGAAGTGGAACGACGGCCTTAGCGGCAAAGAACTTAGGTAGAAATTCCTTTGGATATGAAATTAATCCTGAATTTATCCCTTTTATAAAAGAGAAATTGAGTGTTAAAAGTGAAGAAGCGAGCGAAGTGGTTTTTGAAAAACAAGTTTTAAAAACGGATCTTAAAAAGGAACAAGAAAAACTTCCTTACCTTTTCAAAGACTTTCATAATCTCAATAACGAAATCGACATAAAGCGAAAACAATACGGTTCAAAAATAGATAAGAATAGTAAAAAGCGAGAGGAGTACTTTTCTGTAAAAGAAATCATCAGCCCAACGCTTTTGAAACTGAGCAATGGAGAAACCATTCGATTAATCGGTCTAAAAGAGAAAAAAGCCCAAAACAAAAAGGCAATCGAATTTTTAAACCTAAAAACCAACAAACAAAAGGTGTACCTTCGTTTCGACGAAGAAAAGCGGGACAAATCGAACCACTTGCTTTGCTATTTGTATTTAAAAAATAAAACCTTCCTCAACGCTCATTTGATTAAAAATGGATTGGTGAATGTGGATAAGAAAACGAAGTATAAGAACAAAGAAAAATTTATAAAACTGAATGTTGAAAGTTAAATGTTGAAAGTTAAAGGTTCATGTATGACGTGAAACTTTCAACCTAAAACATTCAACATAGAACTTTATCTATGTCTGACGCGAGTTTAAGTACAAGGCGGTTTCCGATTCGAATTTTTTTAATGCTTGGTGCATTTGTACTGGTTGGGCAGGCGATGTATATTCAGTTGATAGATGATACTTATGCCAAAAGAGGTTCATCGGCAGGTATCGATAAAATTACAAAATATCCGTCTCGTGGATTGATATATGATCGCAATGAAAAATTG
>CALHBQ010000272.1 GCA_937930815.1 uncultured Saprospiraceae bacterium
TCAACAATTTAGAGCAAAGCATATCGCAGATAAAGGCATCGGGTACGGTATGGAATCACATATCATTGATGGCAATAATATTTTAGAAGTTTATACTAAAATAAAAAAAATCGCAGCTGACCTCAGAAAGAAGCCAAGACCAGTTTTGATAGAAATGAAGACTTTCAGAATGCGCGGTCATGAGGAAGCAAGTGGCACCAAATACGTTCCTAAAAAACTGATGGACGCATGGGCGAAAAAAGACCCAATCAAAAATTTCGAGCAGTTTTTGTTTGACCAAGGATTACTCACTGAAACAGAGGCAGTCAGTTTGAAAAAAGAAATGAAGAAAGGCATAGAAGCGGCACTGCCTGCCATTTTCGAATTACCTGCTCCAGAAAGTACCATCGAAGCAGAAACAAAAGATATTTATGCCGAATGGCAACAAAAAGTCATCAAACCTAAAAGAAAAAAGAAATCTGAAAAAAGATTTATAGATGCCATTTCTGATGCATTGAGACAGTCCATGCAAAAGCATGACAACATGGTTTTGATGGGCCAGGACATTGCAGATTACGGAGGCGTTTTCAAAATAACAGACGGCTTTCTAAAAGAATTTGGCGCAGTACGCGTTAGAAATACACCAATTTGCGAAAGCGCAATCGTTGGTGCAGGACTTGGCTTGAGTCTCAAAGGATGTAAAGCGATGATTGAAATGCAGTTTTCGGATTTTGCGACTTGTGGTTTCAATCAAATTGTGAATAACCTCGCAAAAGTTCACTATCGTTGGGGACAGGCGGCAGATGTCGTTATAAGAATGCCATGTGGCGGAACAGTTGGTGCAGGCCCATTTCATTCACAAACAAATGAGGCTTGGTTTACACATACGCCAGGCCTTAAAGTAGTCTACCCTTCCAACCCAGCAGATGCTAAAGGCTTACTCTTGGCAGCACTCGAAGATCCGAATCCAGTTTTGTTTTTTGAGCATAAAGCAATGTACCGAAGTTTGACTGATAATATCCCTGATGATTACTACACCGTGAAAATCGGGGAGGCAGCTTTGGCAGCAGAAGGCACCGAACTTTCGATTATTACATACGGTTTGGGGGTTCATTGGGCAAAAGCAGCCATCGAAAAGTTGAATATTAGTGCAGACGTCTTAGATTTGCGCTCGCTTATGCCGATTGACTATGATGCAATCGAAAAAACAGTCAAGAAAACAGGCAAAGTGATGCTCTTACACGAGGACAATTTGTTTGGTGGAATTGGAGGTGAATTGTCAGCTCATATTTCTGAACATATGTTTGAGCACTTGGATGCGCCAATTGTAAGAGTTGCGAGTTTGGATACGCCGATTCCTTTTGCAAAGAGTTTAGAGAAAGTGTTTTTGGCGAATGATAGATTGGACGAGCGATTGGAGTTTTTGAGGGCTTATTAAATTGAGCGATTTAGCACGAGCGATTTAGAGGAACGCGGATTGGGCGGATGCACACGGATTTTCGCGGATTTTTGAAAACTGCCCTTATCATTCCTGAGCAGTCCTGCATCTAACAGCGAAGCGGTCTCAAATCTCGCAGCGAAGCAATCTTAATAAAAATTGATTTTAACTAACATAAATAATGACAAAAGAATAGAGTAACTTCTACTCACTTTTGTCCACCTTTTTAAAGATGAATATAGACGAATATGTAGCCGTAAGCGGCAAGCCAGGACTTTTCAGAATGGTCAATAACAAATCCAATGGGATGGTTGTTGAAAATTTAGATAACGGTAAAGTTTCATTTGCTTCTTTGAGAAAACATAACTTCAACCCAATTGCTTCAATTGGAATTTATGTAACAACCGAAGAAGATACTTTAAATTTGAAAGAGGTTTTTATTAAAATGTTGGAAGGCATTGACAAAAACCCAGTACCAAGTAGCAAAGCTTCTAATGATGAATTGACGGCTTACCTCGCCAAAGTTCTTCCTGAATATGATAAGGAGCGTGTTTATCCAAGTGATATCAAGAAATTGGTAAAATGGTTTTCTTTTTTGAATGACAAAAAATTGTTGAGCTTAGAAGAAGAGGAAACTGACGAAAAGGTAAAGAAGAAAATGGCTGCCTTAGATAAAAAGGATGCGACTAAAAAAGTAACTGCATCCAAATCAGCTGGAAAAGCTTCTGGTAAAAAAGGTGCTTCCAAAGTTTCTGCCGTTAAAAAATCAGGCAAGTAAATTGCTTCTATAAGTTAATAAGACCGATTTGCTGTTAGATGTGAGATCGCTTCGCTGCGAGACAGAAGACGCAAGACGAGAAACGGATGACGGAAGACGAACTCAAAAAAGAAAATTTCTCTTTGTGAACTCGTTTTAAATTTCGTCATCCGTCTTTCGTAATCCATCAAGCAAAGCGACCGTTTTGTTTCCATACCCAAACATTCCAAATTTAGAAATCAAATAGATGATGTCAGATAATGTGCTGAAGCCAAAAGCGCTTCAATATTTACCAGATGATTTTAAAATCACCACCTGGTCCAAGCTAAGTCCCTATTATTCAGAATTAGAAAAACGCGACCTTAATAGCGTCGAAAGTTTAGAAAAATGGATAAAGGACGTCAATGAATTGGAGGCGATAGTTGCAGAAGAATTTAGTTGGCGATATATTCGTATTTCTCAAAATACTGCCGACCAACAAGCGACTGAACTTTACCAATATGCCGTTCAGGAATTGGTTCCTAAAATCTCTCCGGTTGAGAATCGTTTGAATCAAAAATTAGTTACCTCGCCTTTTGTTGGAGACCTTTCCAAAGATGATTATTTCATCTACACGCGCGGTATTCAGAAGCAAACAGAGCTTTTTAGGAAAGAAAACATTCCGCTTTTCACACAAGATCAATTGAAGGCCAAAGACTACGGGGAGATACTTTCCAAAATGTCTGTTTTGATAAACGACGAAGAAGTGACGTTGCAAAAAGCACGCACGCTACTCGAAGAACCTGACCGTGATTTAAGAGAATCTGTTTATAAAAAAATCGGAGATCGAATGGCGGAAGACCGCCAAGCGCTCGATGATTTGTTTGATGAATTAATAAAAATCAGACATCAAATCGCGCTCAACGCAGGTTTTGAAAA
>CALHBQ010000273.1 GCA_937930815.1 uncultured Saprospiraceae bacterium
TAAGAACTTACGCCAATTGGTACCACCTGTTCCTTGATCATCTTTTGGCAAGTGGCGACTTGAAGCCATAAGGTGACTGAGTTTCCAATGTACATTAAATAATGTATCAAAATCGCGCAGAAGACCAATGAGTTTTTGATCATTTTTAAATTCTTTGTCAAGGCGAGAGTAGAGGAAGTTGAGATTTTTAAATTTGTATTTTCTGAGCCAGCGCATTAATTCTTTATCGTATTTCTTTTCAAATTCAAGGAGGGTCAAAGTCTTTTGACCTGAACGCATATCGATGCCACCACTTTTCCAATAAATATGTTCGTACAACTCTTCTAACAACACATCTTGATTTTCAACACTTTCTTTGTTGATTAAGCTATTGAGATTGGTACTCATTATTTCGATATGACGAAATGCAACTGCCTGAAACCCAGAAGCGGGCAATAAGGCCATTCTAAAAGCTCTGAATTCACGAGGATCCATTCCACTTTTCATGATGTCAAAGCTATTGCAAAGGTGTTTGAAGTAGTTGTTGACGCGTCCGATGCGCTTGTACCATGACTCTATATTGAGGAATTCTTTTCTTTCCAAATTTGTAAGCAAATTGATCTCCTGTTTTATTAATTTGAAGTATAATTCACAAATTTGGTGATAGGTAATGAAAATGATTTCATCAGGATAATCAGTTCGCGGAATTTGTAGTCCAAGCAAACTTTCTGAATGAATGTAATCCCAATATTTCAATCCAGTTGAATGCACCAACCCTTCCATATATTGAAGGAAATCTTGGCCGATTCCATCATATTTATCATTGAGTGTATGTAAATACTCAATGCTTTTGTTTAACTCTTCTTCTGTAAGTTTACCCATTGTTTTTTTCTTAGAACACGTGTCCCGGAATTCATTCGGGAAGGCAAAAAAGCGCAGACATCCGCCGCTGCGTATGGCGAGTAATTTTAAGGCAGAGCAAATGAAAGTGTAAAAAACGGATTTAGAATTGTGAATCTGAAATTCTGTGAGTTCTATTTGTAGAGATTCTATTTTTTGAAGGATGAATACGGTAGAAGTCGAAGACGTTCAGGAATAGGGGATAAAAAAGGCGCGTAGAAATTAATCTACACGCCTTTTAAATTTTCTTTAAAACTATTTTAGGAAGCAACAACATCTCCCGATTTCGAGGAATTATCATCATTATAATGATCTTCTACATTTTCTTCAATCCATTTTGCACAATCGTAAAAGTCCTTGAAAACGTTATTTTCTGGAACCAAATCTGGAATAACTCCAAATCGTTCGAGTAAAAATTTTGGTTGTTCTTGCAAGCCAACAAATAGCGGAGTGATATCCTTATTTTCTAAATCAATCAAAACATCTTCCATCGTAAAAAGACCTGATTGATCAATATAAGGAACCCTTCTCATTCTGATAACAACGTGTGAAGCCGTTGCAGGAATCTGAGTCATCAAGTCTTGGAAATCATTTGTAAATCCAAAAAATAATGGGCCATTTAAGTGCTTAAGGTATACTTCTTCCTTAAATCTTTCCGAAAGAGCTGACTCATCCATCCATAATTTTTTATCTTCTGTATGGTCTTTTAGTTTTTTGATTTCAGATTCTTGCGCAGTGATATCTGCCATTTTTTTCATGAAAATCAAAGCAGCCAGTACCAGTCCGATACCAACAGCGTAAACCAAATTCCAGAAAACAGATAATACCAATACGACCATCATTACAAAAATCTCTTCTCTTGGCATATTCTTCAATGCTCCAAGTCCTTTGTAATCCATTACGCCGATACCAACGGTTATCAAAATACCTGCTAAAACAGCAGCAGGAATCTGAGATGCAATCGGTCCAAGTGCCAACAAAATGAAAAGCAACAAAACACCTGCAACCATACCAGAAAGACGTGTTTTACCACCAGACTGAATGTTGACAACTGTTCTAATGGTTGCACCTGCACCAGGAATACCTCCAAAGATTGCAGCGATACTATTTCCAATTCCTTGACCAATCAACTCTTGATTAGGGTTGTGCTTCGTTTTGGTCATGTTATCCGCAACCAGCGAAGTTAGCAGCGAATCAATCGCTCCCAGCATGGCCAATGAGAACGCCGTAACGATATACGGCGAAACTTGGGCGAAGCTAAAATTGGTAAATATCTCCCACTTCGGCATCGGAAAGCCAGCAGGAATTGTCGGAATCGGTCGGTAATTTAGGCTACCATTCATTTGTAAAATATATGCTCCCGCCGAAACGACCAGCAAAGCGACCAGCGTACTGGGCACCGCTGTGGTAATCCGTTTGAAACCGTATATTATAAAAATGGTCAGCAGCGCCAGTATTAACTCTGTATAGTTAATGTTTTTGAGCGCACTACCTAAAACTCGTAGAGCACCAACAACACCAGAAGCATGATCTGCAGCCAAAGTTTGTGCTTCGGTCATGATTTCTGCTTCAGTAACTTGTGAAGTTCTTTTTAGTGTTTCTTGAAAATCTTCTAATACTAAAATTCCTTCTCCCGCTTCTTCTTTTAATATTTTATCAAACAAGACTTCTTCTGCTTGTGGTTTGAATTGTTTAACCAAGGCCGCATCTTCTTTTGGGTAGTAACCCAGAAATGGAAGTACTTGCGTAATTAAAATAATGACCCCAATCGCCGTCATAAAACCAGAGACAACAGGGTAGGGAATGTATTTTATGTAACGGCCAACACCAATCAAACCGAGGCCGACCAATATCAAACCTGCTAAAAGGAATACAGTTAAAATTGCTGGTAAGGCTTGTTCGATATTACCATTGTTGGCCTGAACGATACCAGCGATGATGACCATACTCACGGCGGTCATTGGCGCAGTTGGCCCAGAGATTTGTGTGTTAGTACCGCCAAATAGGGCAGCGAAAAAAGCGATAAAAATCGCTCCATAAAGTCCCGCATCGGGCCCTAATCCTGAACTTAATCCAAAAGCTAATGCTAAAGGCAAGGCAACAATACCGGCGGTCAATCCACCGAACAAATCACCTTTAATATTTGAGAACATACCTGTTTTTTTCTCGTCTGTCATGTTTTTCCTGTTTTTTTAAAAAGACTTAAAGCATTCGTTTTAGCAACGAATTAGTCAAAAATAAATGATTGCAACGCAATCCCCTCAATGTGAAAAATTTTGAATGTTTATGAATTGAAAATGTCCGGCGGCGGCGATATGATTTCACAAAAAGCCGAATTGGCAGAAATCCAAGCGCAAGTGAAGTGGTTTTGTATATCGTCCGTAAATGAAATGGATAGCATAGATGTGTAGAAATGGTCTTTTTTAACCTCTTTTTCAACTTCTTTCTCTTTTTCAGATTTGTCTTCAAACTCTTTTTCTGAGAGTTCAATTTCAATTTCTGACTCTAATGAGCAGAAGTTATCACCGATATTGTTTCCAAAAAATAAGAAAGCCATCAAAATGCAGATGCATTTTGCCAGTTGATCTTTCCGTATTTTTTTGATTGAAATCATAGTGTACGAACAGGTTTTGGCCGATTTTGTTCAAAAATAGGAATTTGTTTAGTAAATGATAGTGTTCTTTGAACAAATTGTGATTTCGATCAGGGCTAACGCCCTTTTTTCATTGCTACGAAATTCATAAAACAAATCAGGAGATTTGATGATCGTCTGCATTGGTTCGGAGAACCTCGTAAGCAATCCATTTTTTTTATAAAAAAAAAACGGATTGCTCGTGCAGGTCTCTGACCTGTCACGAATATTTGCAAATCTCCAGATTTGAGGAATAATTGGTGAGAGTGGTAATATTTAGTATGTTTTAGTTTGAACGTTTTGATCGAAATTAGCATTATTGTT
>CALHBQ010000274.1 GCA_937930815.1 uncultured Saprospiraceae bacterium
GTAACGGAGATTGAAACTGCTTCCGAAATCCACCAAATCACCATCCAAGCCGCAACCGCTATGACTTTATCGGCCATTGGATTGAGCATCTCAAAAGGTAAAAAAAGGATGATTAAAAAGACAATAAGTCCTGATAGGAAGCCGACTGATTTAACGTTTTGCATGAATTCTAAAGTTGTAAGTTGAAGGTTCAAAGTTCAATGACTTTCAACTTCAAACTTACAACTTTCAACCTAATTTACCGTACATCAAAAGCCATCTCAAATCGAGTTGTAATCGAGGTAGGAGGACGTTGACGAAAACGAACCAAATTTACTTCTATTGAAAAGCGACGATTTATCATAAAGCTTTTCAAGTCAGTATCATTGGGAACTAAATCGACAGAAGAGCCAAGGTTCTGATTATTAGGAATATGATAAAAAATCTCAAATTTCTTTTCAGGATCATCTGGGTCGATAATCTTTACAGATACCTCATTCAGAAAATTATAATCATCTGCCGTAGAGACATTGGTGATTCGAAATCGACGAGGTGTGATAGAAATAATATCATCATCTGTTATGCCAAAATCATCTTTATAATCATCAATTCTCGTAGCAATATTATTGAATGGAAAAAACCAGGTCAATAGAGGATCAAAGCCAGGATCGACCGTAAAGGTCTCGTCAAAATATTCCATTTGAAACTGGACAGGTTCGCGGTCTGGCGTACATTTCAAAAACAATATTGCTATAAAAGGAAGGAAATATTTTAATTTCATTGTGCGGTGATTAATTTTAAGACTTATAAAGTTGCAAGTTGAATGTTCAAAGTTATAAGTTCAACCTATTGTGATTAATTGGTTCTGAACTTGCAACATACAACCTATAACCTTCAACTTCAAATCTCAAAGTTAGACAATCATGGGCGAACAGAAAGTATCTATCCTAAAATCTAAAGACGAAATGCAAGCATTCGTCAAAGCAATCCTGAATGATGTACAAGCATTGGAACACATGCTCAATAACGATTATTTCGAATCTGATATTATAAGAATCGGTGCAGAACAAGAAATGTGTATTGTTAATGGCAAAAATTTCAAACCTGCGCCCATCAATCTCGATATTTTAGAAAAAGGAAAAAAGTATAAATGGCTCGACCAAGAGTTGGCCCGTTTCAACTTAGAAACCAACCTCACACCTCATGTTTTTTCGAAAGATTGCCTTTCCAAACTGGAAAAAGAAAATGCGAGATACATTAAAATCATTCGCAAATTGGCGGCTGAGACTGATTCAAAAATCTGTCTAACGGGCATCCTCCCTACACTTCGAAAATACGATTTGGAGTTGCATAATTTGACACCAGTTCCTCGGTATTTTGCATTGATGGAATCGATTCGTAACCTACGGGGTAATCACTTTGAATTGAGATTTGAGGGAATAGATGAATTGCACATCAATCATCAATCTCCACTTTTGGAAGCAGTGAATACCAGTTTCCAAATTCACCTACAAGTGACACCGAAGACTTTTGTACCGATGTATAATATCGCTCAAGTGTTGGCGGCGCCAGTGATGGCGATTGCGGCTAATTCACCGATTGTATTTGGAAAACGACTGTGGCATGAGAGTCGTATCGCGATGTTTCAGCAAGCGATTGACACCCGTACTTCGCGGAACAATTTGAGAGAGAACAGCCCACGTGTACACTTTGGAACGGATTGGTTGAAAGAGTCGATTTTAGAAATTTATAAAGAAGACATTACGCGATTTAGAGTATTGTTGGCAGGTGATGAAAAAGAGGATTCTATCGCATTATTGAAAAAAGGAAAGGTGCCAAAACTTCGTGCATTGCAAGTTCATAACTCGACGGTTTATCGTTGGAATCGACCTTGCTACGGCATTAGTGATAATGGCAAACCGCACTTGCGAATCGAAAACCGAGTGATACCTGCTGGGCCTACAATTTTGGATGCAACCGCCAACGCAGCGCTCTGGTTGGGTGCGATGGTCGGTATGCACGAAAAGTACCCAGACATCACCAAAGAGCTTTCTTTTGCTGATGCGGCAGACAACTTTAAGAAAGCGGCCAAATTTGGAATTGACTCTACGTTCAACTGGATTGGAGATAAAAAAATGGGCGCTTGTGAGTTGATGTTGAAAGAAATTATTCCATTGGCAAAGATTGGATTGAAGAAACAAGGCATTGATAAAAAAGACATTGAACGCTATCTCGGCGTAATCGAACAACGTGCAAAAAAACATACCAACGGCGCACGTTGGCAACTGCGTACCTATACTGAACTGCGCAAAAAAGTGGGCAAAGACGAGGCACTCGCCGTACTCACTGCCGCTATTGTCAAAAATCAAGAGCAAGAGATTCCAGTACATGAATGGAAAATGCCTAAACTATCTGATTTGGAAAAATACCACCCTTCTGACCTCAAAGTTGAGGAGTTGATGACGACCGACGTTTTTACGGTTCAAAAAGATGATTTGCTTGATTTGGTCATGGACATGATGCATTGGAACAAGGTTCGCTACATGCCAGTCGAAGATGCGGAAGGGCATTTGGTCGGCTTGATTTCGACGCGTCAATTGCTCAAACATGCTTCTTCTAAAAATGGACTCAAAGGTCAATCCTTCTCCAC
>CALHBQ010000275.1 GCA_937930815.1 uncultured Saprospiraceae bacterium
TCAAAGGAAACAGCAATTGGGTTACTCAGATAAATTTGTCCTGAGCACCAATAAGAACAAAAAATCAGGACCGCGAGAAGTATCTTTTTCATAATGTTCAGTTGGTTCGTTTTGAGTAGTAAACTTACGTTAAAACGGCGAAGCAAACGACGGATTCGAAAGTAAATCATCATCAGTCAACGTTTTTAAGAAATTGACTAAATCTACTTTGTCTTCCGCGGTCAATAACAAGCCAGTTTGTTTTGTATTTAAAATGGCTGGATCAACGGTCGAAGATTCTTTTATCTGCTCGTTGTAATGGTCAACAACTTCCTCCAAGGTATTGAATCGACCGTCGTGCATATATGGCGGAGTGACTGCTATATTTCTTAAAGAAGGCACTTTGAATTTAGCTCGATCTTCTGGTTTGTTGGAGACTTCTTCCCTTCCGATGTCCGCAAAATCCGCGTCTGTGTCGAGGCCATTATTCATATATTGATCATTTTCAAAATTATCACCTCCGTGGCAATGTTGACAATCGGCTCCCGATTGGTCAGGGAAAAACGGATTGTATTCTTGAAAATATAATTTCCTTCCGCGCTCCTCACTTTCGGTCAGTGTGGTATTTCCAGCAAGGAATTGGTCGTATTTTGAATTGTAAGAAACGATCGTATTTATAAATTGCTCCATCGCCAATGACATTTTTTCTTCAGTAATTTCGGGCGAACCAAATACTCTGGAAAACTGATCGCGGTACATTTTTGAATCACTCAATTTTGAAATAACACTTTCCAAAGTCTCATCCATTTCCAATTCATCTTGGATTGGTAACAGCGATTGATCTCTGAGTAAATGTGCACTTCCATTCCATAAAAAACCATTGTTATTCCAAGCCATATTTACGACGGACATTGCTTGGCGTTTGCCTTCCATTTCACGAACACCGAGCGAAAAACGAGCAGTATCCGAAAACGCAAATTCCTGAATATGACAGGATGCACAATTTTGAGAACCATCTTTCGAAAGCATGTCTTCATAAAATAACATACGCCCTAATTTGACCCCCTGAACAGTTAACGGATTGTCGAGTGCGATGTCTGGCGCAGGTAAATTTCCGTACTCCAAATTGAAAGGCGTTTCGTCAATTTCAATTGGCGGATCAATCGGTGGATCCGGCTCATCCTTCTGGCAGGCAAGAATGAAAACAGCCAGCCCAACAATGAGCAAATAGTATAAGTTTTTCATCTATTTTTTAAATAAAGGATTTTCTAAAAATGATTGGTCAGTGAGCGATTTTAAAAATGCCACGAGGTTTTCTTTTTCGCTTTCGTTCAAACGAAGTGGCTTGATAAATTCGCTTTGGTTTTGATGGTTTTTACCACCTGTATTATAATGCTCCACCACTTCCTCAATGGTTGCAATTGAACCGTCGTGCATATATGGAGCGGTCATTTCAATATTTCGTAAAGTCGGAATTTTAAATAGTGCTAAATCGGTCGAATCATTGGTAAATCGAAAGCGACCGATGTCGGGGTAATTTTCATATAAACCATTATTTTCAAAAGCGTAATCCGTAAAATTGAAACCACTGTGGCATTGGCTACAATTCGTTTTTTCGTTAAAAAAAAGTTCTTTACCTGCTTCCTCTTTTCCCGAAAGGGAATTAGAATCATAACGGCTGCCACCACTCAAAAGACTTCGCTCAAACGTAGCTAAGGAACGTGTAATGACAAACGGATCTGGCTCCCGTTCATAAGCACTTTGACTCATTTCGACGTAAGTCGAATCAGCTGCCAGCCGCTCGGCAAGCAATACAATATTAAAGTCAAATTCATTGTGTTCCTGAATGGGTACGAGGATTTGCATTTCTAAAGTAGGGACGCCTCCTTCACGGGTAAAATAAGGATGATACGCCACATTGGCCAGCGTTGGAACATTGCGCAATCCAGGTCTACCTTCGACACCTGAAGTGAATGATTTATCATCAGAAAACGCCAACGATGGCAAGTGACATGACGCACAACTTATCGAATTATCGACTGACATGATGGGGTCAAAAAATAGCTTTTTGCCCAATGCCCAGCGAGCTTCGGTGAATTCATTATCTTCTGGAAAATCAATGGCTGGAAACCCATCGGGGAGTTCCATTAATTTTAAAAATTGCGTTGGTTCCTGAGTCTCCTTTTTACAGGAAACAAGCAGGACAAAAACCAGCAATGTTAGGAACCAACGCATTTTTATTTGTTTGAATAATTTATTCGATAACTAATTTCTTAGTTGTCAACATCTCGCCTTCTTTCATCAGTGCAATTAAATAAACGCCTTTGTTTGTAGTGTTTAATTGAACCGTCGATTGACCATTTGCAATATTTGCAGTTTGCAACGTTTGCCCCAAAATGTTAGTAACCTGAACTTGATAGTCTGCATTTTCTAAAGAAGAAAAATCGACCGTCACCTGCCCAGTTGTCGTTGGATTTGGATACACTTCAAAAGCGGTGATTTGCGCTAAGTCTTTAGCAGAGGAAACACTAGCTGGCGTGAAAACAAAATCTCTGAAATTTAATAATGATTTTTTTGCGACATCTCCTGTCTCACTGTGATCTATAACGCCACTGTTTATCGAAATATCTTCCAAAAGACGCGTATAATCTGCATCCAATTCAATCGTAATCGCATTATTCGCAGAAGTAGTTGATAAATCTATTGATGTTTGATGGTAATTAGAATCGCCTAATGCATGGATTTCGTATAGCCTATTTAATCCAGTGCCAGCTTTTCCTTCTATCGCTAAAAATCTATATCCAGCAGCCCATCCCCAATGCATCGATGGAGACTTAGGACCAAGTGGTTCTGTTGTTCTAAATCGGGCAGGATCTAAATGATTATTTGCTTCATCTACCCCAACAGAAAATTTGATGCCTTCGACATTCGTGATATTGTAATTTCCTATATTTTCTGATAGGGCAATTCCAGCGTCAGCTAAAATATAAACATCTGTCATAGGAGTCTCCGTGCCCCCGTCATGAACGATGATAATTTCCGAAATATAGTATTGTAATCTTTGGACATTGAACTTGTGGTTCATGTTATTTTCAGATTCCAAATTCATTGCGAAATCAGATGCACCTAACTTGTGATTGATGTTAAGTATTACATCAGTCTGTGCAAAGGAAGTTGCTATAAAAGCAATAGACACTAAGAGTGTAAGTAGAACTTTTTTCATGATAATTTTTATTTAATTTAATATAAAGATCGTACAGATATACGTGTTATAAAACGACGTTACTCCTACGAAGGCTCACGACCTCGAGGAGTATAATTCTTTTACCAAACTTATTTAACAAAGAAATGCTTGATCCCAAATGGGAAGATCATCTCTTTGTAATAAAGGATGATCAAACTCGGGGGGCGGATGCGGTTTTTGGTTAACGAGTACCTCTTTTTGCCAATTCAGGCCAAAAGCACATAGTATTTTATCAGTTTGAAATTTTACTTCAAAAGGAATGACTGATTCAAGCTGTACATCTTGGTCACATTGAAAGAATTGAAACTCATTGCTACAACAATCGAATTTTTCCTGAGTAGGTTCAGGTGTTTCTTCTTTCTGTTTTTTATGAAAAAGACAGGGCTTAGCAGCTTCATGGCATGAACGTGCTTTTCCAAAAAAACTAATAGACTTGAGTTGTCCTGTGCAGTAGTGAAAATCAACCGCAAAGCCTACTGTGGTGATATAAATCAACCCACAAAGACCAATAGCAATAAACTGCCTTGCGATGCCTCTGATTTTCATGCATTAAAAATATGCAATAAAACGGACATTTTAAATTACCTATTCAGTTTTGTAATGCCTTTGTCAAAGAAGTTATTTTTATAAAAAGAAAAAAGGACATTTGGAGTAACCCCAAATGTCCTTTATAAAAAGCACGATTCTCAATTTGCCGACCGCAAACTGCTCACTGCCGACTGAAAAACTGCTATTCCTCTGGCTCTCCTAATTCAAAAGTATTGATAAAGCCAGTATTGAAAACACCTCGACGGAAGTCAGGATCTTTCATTAATTTTTTATGGAAAGGAACGGTTGTTTTCACACCTTCGATGATAAACTCATCGAGTGCGCGTTCCATTTTTCTGATACATTCTTCACGCGTTTGAGCGCGGCAAATGATCTTTGCAATCATCGAATCGTAATATGGCGGTACGGAGTACCCTGCATAAACATGCGTATCAACTCTTACACCATGCCCTTTTGGACTATGAAAAGAACCAATCTTACCCGGAGCAGGTCTGAAATCGCGATAAGGATCTTCCGCATTTATACGACATTCCATCGCCCACATGGTAGGAATGTAATTTTTTCCTGAAATTTTCTCCCCTGCAGCGATTTTGATTTGCTCTTTTATCAAATCACAATCAACTACTTCTTCGGTCACCGGATGCTCTACTTGTATCCGCGTATTCATTTCCATGAAGTAGAAATCTTTGTGTTTATCTACCAAAAATTCTACTGTTCCAACGCCTTCGTATTTGATGGACTTTCCTGCTTTTATCGCAGCTTCCCCCATTCTTTCTCTCAGGTCATCATCCATATATGGCGAAGGACTCTCTTCTACCAATTTCTGATGTCTTCTTTGAATAGAACAATCTCTTTCTGAAAGGTGACAAACAGTTCCAAACTGATCACCAGCTATCTGAAATTCAATATGATGTGGTTCTTCGACAAATTTTTCACAATACATTCCATCGTTTCCGAAAGAGGCTTTTGCTTCTTGTCGAGCACTATCCCAGGCAACTTTAAATTCTTCTTCTTTCCAGATGATACGCATCCCTTTTCCACCACCACCAGCAGTTGCCTTGATGATAACTGGGTAACCTATCTCCTTCGCGACTTTTTTGCCTTGAGCAACGTCTTTTAACAAACCATCTGAGCCAGGCACTACTGGCACACCTGCTTTAATCATGGTCGCTTTTGCGGTGACTTTATCACCCATTTTGCGCATCTGAGCAGCTGTAGGCCCTATAAATTTGATACCATATCCAGTACAAACCTCTGCGAAGTCTGCATTTTCCGAAAGGAAACCATAACCAGGATGGATAGCGTCTGCATTGGTAATTTCTACCGCTGCCATTATTTTTGGAATACTGAGGTAAGACTCAGCAGATGCAGGAGGGCCGATACAAACTGCCTCGTCTGCAAATCGAACATGTAAGCTATCTCTATCTGCGGTAGAATAAACAGCTACCGTTTTGATACCCATTTCCTTACACGTTCTTATAATTCGAAGGGCAATCTCCCCACGATTAGCGATTAGTACTTTTTTAAACATAAGGTTCCTGTTGAATGTTTTTCCTTAGTGTAAAGCTTCTTTAAGGAATAAAAATTAACTTGGATCTACCAAAAATAAAGGCTGATCATACTCTACTGGTTGAGAGTCTTCGACCAAAACTTTAACAATAGTTCCCGAAACCTCTGCTTCGATTTCATTGAACAACTTCATCGCTTCGATAATACAAACTACCGAACTCTTATCAATTTTGTCTCCTACCGACACATAAACCGGTTTCTCTGGAGATGCTGACCGATAAAAAGTCCCGATCATTGGGGATTTTATTTCGATATACTTGCTCGTATCTTCTGCTGCCGTTGCCTCCGCTGCTGGTGCAGCGGGTGCTGCTGTTGGTACAGCCGCAGGTGCGGGAGCTGCCGCAGGTGCTTGTGCCATTGGCATAATTGAAGGTGCTGTATGAATAATAGGAGCAGCATTGGATGCTTTTGCGTAATTTTCTGAACGTATGATCATTTCAAAATCACCGTCCTTTACCTTAAATTCGTTTAACTTGGTTTTGCCAACAAGTCTGATTAATTCTTGAATTTCTTTAAAGGTCATAAGGTATATGTTGTGTAGAAAAATATTAAAGTTGGAAAATTAAAAGTCAGTGGGATAAATATAGACAAGCAAGCTGGAAAATTTAAACTCCACTGAAGAATTACCTAATTTTATTAGGTTCTCCCAAGATAGTCTCCTGTGCGTGTGTCTATTTTTACTTTATCACCAATATTGATAAAAAGCGGAACTCTTACCTCTGCATCAGTTTCTAAAGTCGCTGGTTTTTGAGTATTTGTTGCAGTGTCACCTTTTAGGCCCGGTTCCGTATATTTTACTTCGTAAAATGCACTCATTGGCAACTCTATGATCAAAGGAATTTCTTTTTCAGCGTGAAAAAGAATTTCAATATCCATTCCTTCTTTTAAAAATTGGTTATTTTCAATCATCTCGGGTGCCATAGAAGTTTGCTCGTAGTTTTCATTGTTCATAAAATGAAAACCCATGTCATCTTTGTAAAGATATTGAAACTTGCGTCGCTCTACCCTCACTACGGTAATCTTATGACCAGAAGGGAACGTATTGTCCACTACTTTGCCATTCGTTACACTCTTCAGCTTTGTTCTTACGAAGGCCGCCCCTTTTCCTGGTTTTACATGTTGAAAATCAACAACAGCGTATATATCGTTGTTATATTCAATACAAAGTCCTTTCTTGATATCTGAAGAAGTAGATGCCATTTTATTATTATTTTAAAAGTGTTCGATTTTTCAAAAGTCGCGCAAAGATAGAAATTAAAGTAAAATGACCTCATCTATCTATTCCTATCTCCGAAAAAATGAAGCAATTGAATCAATTTCGAATTTACTCCTATATTCGCAAATCAAAATAAACGAGATTGAAGGACGTAATTGAAAAATTCAAGGGAGTAATTGTACAAATCGCAACGCCGTACAGTACTGGAACTGGCTTTTTGCTAGTACAATATGGACTTATCATAACGAATGAGCATGTCGTACGAAATAACAAATCCGTTCTGATTTATGGCAAACACTTCAAAAAACAATTAACGGACGTTGTTTATTTTGATAAAAAGCACGACCTCGCCTTTCTAAAAATCCCTAAATCTGAAGATTTACCAACTGTTGGCTTAGGAAAAGAAGAAAATCCACTCCGAGAAGGAGAAAAAGTAGTAGCAATTGGTCATCCTTATGGATTAAAATATACTGCCACACAAGGAATCGTTTCCAACACTTACCACGTGCTCGATGAAATTACCTTCATTCAGCATGACGCAGCGCTTAACCCCGGTAACAGCGGCGGTCCATTGGTCAATGAAAATGGAGAAATTGTAGGTGTCAATACTTTCATTTTAAAAAATGGAGAAAACTTAGGGTTTTCGCTCCCCTGCCATTATTTACTTTCCACAATTGAAGAGTACAAAAAGGGGACGGATGATTACGGAGCAAGGTGCGCATCTTGTAGTAATATCGTTTTTGAAAAAGAAAAGGATGGAAAGTACTGCATTCATTGCGGTTCTAAATTAGAACTTCCTTCTTCTATTGAGGAATTTGAACCAGCCGGTATGCCCAAGACTATCGAGACGATGCTCGAAAAATTGGAATATGACGTAAGGGTCTGTCGCAGAGGCCCCAATAGTTGGGAAATGCAAAAAGGAAGTGCCAAAATCAGAGTCTCTTATTTTGAAAAAAATGGGTTGATCATCGGTGATGCCTTTTTATGTTTATTGCCAACAAAGAATATCAAAAAAATCTATGAATTTGTACTTCGTGAAAACTATTCTCTGGAAGGACTTACCATTAGTATAAAAGGTCAAGATATTATTTTATCACTCCTTATTTATGATCGATACTTTAATAGTGAAACAGGTTTGAAATTATTTGAAAACCTATTTGAAAAAGCCGATCATCTAGATAATATCCTCGTAGAGCAGTATGGTGCAAGATGGAAAGAGGACTTTTAATCAAAACATAATCAACTGATTGTCAGCTGGTTAAATTATTTTTAAAAATTTATTAATGGTTTTGGGTACGCAAAGGATTGTAACTGTACATAACAGTACAGCCCTATTTTATTCTAAAAAAAAATCGACCGCTGTACTTTAAAAAAAATTTCAACCACTATTAAATTTTAGTAACAAATGAAACGAATTAAATTTTTATTCCCAGTAATTTTAGTAGCATTATTTGCTACATCTGCTTTCGCACAGCCTAAGGCTATCAACTTGGAGAAAGTAAAAATGAATGCTGATATTGCTAAAGAATTGAATGCAATCATCAAAGCAAACAAATCATTATTGAACACCATGGATGCTGATGCTGAAAAATCTCAAAAAATGGAATGGAGAGAGGAATTAAGAGGTATGTATGGATGGTATAATGACAAATCAAAAGATCAAGAAGTAGCATTCATCAAAGATCAAATGAAAAAAGCAGCAGCAAAAGCAGCAGCTAAGCAAAAAAGAATTGTAACTCCAGTTGATATTACTGGCTCTACTATCGCTTTGGTACCAAGAGTTGTTGAAGATAAAGGTGGAAAAACTACTACTGTTTATCAACAATTCTCAACGACAACACAGGGTATTAATGGAAAGAAATTTCCTCAAGGAACAGTTTTATTAAATATCCAAAATGCAGCCTTGAAGAGTTTAAACCTTACGGCTAACCAAGTGCCTACACCTGCTCAAGCTCAGGGAATCATCAAAGGTCAGCAAGCTGGAATTAAGCAAGCAATTACTAAATTGATGAATCAAAGTAGTGATTCAGATAATGCTGCTGGAGGACTTAACCCTAAAGCATTGCAAACACTTGGTAAGAAATTAGTAACTAATTTGAACAATGTTCAATATGTTCCTGTGCAGTCTCAACCAATTGACCCAGCAGATGTAGAACCAGATGCGCCAGCAAAAATTGACCCAGCTGATATCCCTCCAGGAATTGATCCTGAAGATGTATCATGTGCTTCAACACCAAGACCGAATCCAAGAAACTTCGATAATGAAGATGACTTCAATAGAGCTCTTATCGCTTGGGACGAATGTCAGAATCAAATTGGTGCAAATCAATTCATCACTGTTCAAGCTTCTAGCTATTAACTTTCTTGTTCTGAAATAATGTTACAAGAAAAAAGCATAAAATACAAAACGGCTTCTGGTTAATTCCAGAAGCCGTTTTGTTATTGAAATTAATTTTGAAAAAATTAACCTTCACAAAATTCCAAAAACGTTTCGACGATTTTTTGTAGTTCTCGCTTGGATGAGAACATTCCCATATGACCAACTTTTTCTAAAATATGAATGGAGCCCTTTTTAGGCATCTCAACCTGCTTGACCATTTCTTGATAAGCTAACGTTTCGTCTAATTTGCCAATTATCAACTGCACGGGGCAGTCCATTTCCTTTAGAATTTTGGTATTATCGACTCGATTAGCCATAGCCACTTGCCCATTCTTCAAACCTTCTTTTGGTCCACGACTTGCTTGATAAACCAATTTCCCCACTAAATAGTGATTGCTTTTATGGAAATCTGCTTTAAAAAGTCGAGGTATCAGTTGCTTGACGTATATTTCATGGCCAACTTCATCAATGAATTTTACGGCCTTCAATCTTTTTTTCTTCACATCTGGTTCGTCCTCAAATGGGTGAGAATGAAAAAGGCTAAAACCCAATAACTTTTGATGTTCCTTTTTAGCTATTTCTAAAGAAACATATCCGCCCATTGAGTGGCCAATCAAAATGTACTTCTTGACTTTTAGATGTTTCAAAACAGCAATGACAGTGTCTGCCATTTCTTCGATAGAAACAGCCCCTTTTATTTCAGAAAGGCCAAAACCGGGCAAGTCAATTTTTATGACTCGAAAGTATGGTTCGAAAGGTTCGGCAAACTCATCCCACATCGTTTGGTCTTCACAATACCCATGAACAAAAACGACTGGCGTACCTTTATGTTTATTGTCAGAAAAAGCAATTTGTTGCTTTTGAAATTCGATGAATTCCATGTGCTTATTTAGAAGTTTTTAGTAAAATTTAAAACCGCTTCATCATAGTAGGGAACAAATGTAGTCCAATCATAGGCTGCGACAAAATTTTTGACCGGTATGGTTTGATCCAAATCGTTTTTGAAGAAAACTAATAATCCAGAATCTTGGTCAAAATTCACTTCATCTTATTACTTTTACGAAAATACAATATCAAATTATGCCTTTCGAAAACATTACTAAAATCATCGGACAATTTGTAGAAGTCAAAGAAGAAGACTATGAATTTTATGTAAAGATGCTTTCGGTCGTTCATCTCAAAAAAAACGAATGTTGGGAACCTATCGGAACGATTGGAAAAAATATGGGTTTTGTCAACAAGGGCATCCTTCGTCAATATTACACCAAAGACGGAGAGGATTTTACTGAAATGTTTTTTAGTGAAAATGAGTTTTTTGGAAACTTCATCAGCTATCTAAAAAATAAACCGACCGAATTGATTATCCAAGCATTAGAGCCTTGCGAAATCGTCATGATTACCTTCGATAATCTTCAAAAACTATATGCACATATTCCAGCGGCCGAGCGATTCGGTAGATTAATAGCAGAGCAGAAACTCATCGAAATGCACGACAAAACTTCTGCCTTCTTGATGCAATCACCCGAGGAACGCTATGCTAAACTTTTGGAAAGCAAACCTGATATTGTTCAACGGGTCAAGCAATATTACATCGCTCAATATTTGGGCATAAGGCCAGAAAGCTTGAGCCGTATTCGGAAACGAGCGATGAAATAAAGCTTTTTTCTTAACCCAGATCAATGAAATTCAAAACTGATTGCCCCCATCTTTGTGTCATCAAATAATCAATGAAGTTGTTTAAATTTTAATTTAAAACAACTTCATTTCCAAAATCAAAAGACATGAAAAAATCAGCTCGAATTATCTTTTTAATTTTTGGAAGTATTGCTCCAATCCTTATTGGTTTATTACATACCAAAGTCCATTTTCAAGAATTATTGACACCCGAGATTTTTGAAATGCTTTCTGCTGAAGTGCCAATGAATGGTAGACCGACTAGACTTTGGAATGCGTGGGGATTGGTAAGTTTTATGATGGGTGGTGCTTTTATCATTATTGGGCTGCTAAATGCAGCAGCATATAAGCGATTAGGTAAGTATGAATTCCCTCCTGTTTCTAATATCGTCATTATGATGCTTTATCTCGGTATGGTAATTTATGCTGCTGGAACTTTCAATGCTTTAGAGCAATTTTATGGAAGCATTGGTGGTATGACATTCATGAGTATCGCTTTAATCTTAACTTTAAGAGGGAAATAATTCTTTATGAAATTTACTCGTCGAGTTTAATTCGATGATACATTTAAAATCAAAATATTATGTTAGTCAATTTGCTTATTTTTATAAACGTACTAATATTCTGTTTCATTTCTGGTTTACATTTCTATTGGGCTTTTGGTGGACAATGGGCTGCCAAAGGAGCCGTTCCAGAACGATTTCATGAAATGGCTTTTAAAGAAAAAGGAAAATTAATCCCGACCATTCCAACGCTTATTGTTGCATTTGGACTTTTAGGTTTTGCATTGGTTACCGCTTCTCATGCTGGAGTATTTGAATTAGGGATTCCTCCAACCTATATTCGATATGCGACTTGGGCCATGGCTTTTATTTTCACAGCTCGTGCGATTGGCGATTTCAACTTTATGGGCTTTTTCAAAAAAGATAAAAGAGGACTTTTTGCGGAAAGGGATTCAAAAATTTATAGCCCATTATGTTTGTATTTGGGAATGAGTTTAGCAGTTATATTAGTTTTTTAAAAAATACTCTTTCTTTGCGTTACAATCTTAAACAACTTCGTAATTGAAAAAGAATGATTAAAAAATATTTAGCCGAATTCATCGGCACGTTTGCGCTTGTATTTTGTGGAACTGGAGCGATTGTTATAAATGATGTAACTGGCGGAGCCGTTTCTCATGTGGGAATCGCTGCTACTTTTGGAGCAATCGTTACCGTCATGATTTATGCATTCGGAAATATTTCTGGGGCACATATCAACCCTGCCGTTACCATCGCCTTTTCGTTTACGGATAGATTTGATAAAAAATATTTGGTTGGATATATAATCGCTCAATTGCTCGGCGCACTTTTAGCATCGGGCACATTGCGATTTTTGTTTATGGAGCATTCCAATTTGGGAGCGACTATTCCATTCGACAGTTGGCATCAGACCTTTATAATAGAAGTCATCTTGACTTACTTTTTAATGATTGTGATTCTATTTGTGAGTAATGATAAGGCCGTTCAACAGTTCACAGGTATTGCTGTCGGAGCAACTGTTTTATTAGAAGCGATGTTTGCTGGGCCAATTACGGGCGCATCAATGAATCCAGCAAGATCTATTGCCCCTGCTTTAGTTTCAGGTAACCTTGCTGATTTGTGGATGTATATACTTGCTCCAATCATTGGAGCTGTATTGGCGAGTTTGACTTGGAAGGTTTTTAAAAGTGAATAACTAATTCAAGTTGCGAGGCAACTTTCAAATTGAGAGTGGAGAAATCCACTAATGAATTCTCGATTCTCCGTTTAATCAAAAATTAAATATTTTTTTTTGGTAAAGTAGCCACGTAGTGGCGGCACTGTTTGTAGAAAAGATCAGAGCAAGCATAAGTTGAGGGGCGTTAGCCCTGGCACCGTTAAATTCAAA
>CALHBQ010000276.1 GCA_937930815.1 uncultured Saprospiraceae bacterium
GGTGCTATTTTTGCAAAAGAAAGATCAGTAATCAATCTTGCAAATGAGAAATTGAAAAACGCTGCGGGTAACTATTATATCAATGATAAACCAACTGGTGCAGTTGTCGGACAACAACCATTCGGTGGAGCAAGAGCTTCTGGTACAAATGATAAAGCAGGTTCGATTTTAAATCTTTTGCGTTGGGTGAGTCCACGTACGATTAAAGAGAATTTCAATCCTCCGACGGATTATCGATATGCGTTTTTAGCTGAGGAGTAGCATATTAATTTCAAGCAAGATCAAAAAAAGCCACCCGATTGCTCGGGTGGCTTTTTTAATTTCTAATTGGTCAGTTCTTAGTGATTGTGACCTTCATGTCCTGCTGCATCTTTGATTTTCTTTCCAGCTGATTCTACAGCTTCGCCAGCTTTTGCTGCTGCACCTTTCGCCGCATCAGTAGCTGCTCCAGCTGCACCTTTTGCTGCATCTGCCGCTCCTTCTACTACATTACCTGCTGCATCAGTAGCTGCTCCTGCCGCTCCTTTTGCTGCGTCTGCTGCTCCTTCTACTACATTACCTGCTGCATCTGCTGCACCTTTTGCTGCGTCACCCGCTGCATCAACTGCATTTCCAGCTGCATCAACTGCACCACTTGCTGCATCACCAGCTACATCTGCTGCTTTATTAGCTGCATCTTGAGTAGCATCAACTGCTTTGTTTGCTGCTTCACAAGCAACGAAAGTGATTGCTGCAAAAGCAATCAAGAACATACCTAATACCTTACTTAATTTAGTCATTTTTGATAGTTAAATTTGAGAATTTGTTGATAGTCGAAAACAAAACTAATTATAAAGTCTTGATTTTTACCAAAAAAAAGAATTTATAATTTGTGAACAATTTCCTAATTAAGACTAATCCTTTATGTAAACGTAACTGTCTGGAGTAGACATTTCTTCATTATAGACATAATCATTGATGACTAAGTCTTTCAAATATGCTGGTTTTTTAATCTTTTCTTTGACTACCAAATGTGCCATTCTTCCTCTTGCTTTTTTGGCGCTAAAAGAGATTATTTTATAAACGCCATTTCTATTTTCTTTAAAAGCGATGTCTAAAATCCGTCCTTTCAATTTATCCTTTTTGATGGAATGGAAGTACTCTTTTGAAGCTAAATTGAGCAAAATATCACTTCCTGATTGCTCCAAGTCTTGATTTATGATATCCGTGATTTGGTTATCCCAAAACTCGTACAAGTTTTTGTGCTTACCGTTTTTCAATTTGGTTCCCATTTCCAAACGATATGGCTGCATCAAATCCATTGGTTTCAAAACGCCATATAAACCAGAAAGAATTCGGATGTGCTTTTGAGCAAAATCTACTTCTCTTTTATTAAAATTATCTGCTTCCAAGCCAGTATAAACATCACCTCGGAAAGCATACATAGAAGGTTTCGCGTTATTAGAAGTAAATGGTGTTTTGAAAGTTTGATACCGCTCCACATTCAAATTAGCGATTTTTTCGCTCACACTCATCAACTTTTGAATGTCAGCCGCAGATTTCTTTTTCAAGACCTTCACCAATTCATTGCTCTTTTTCAACAAACGTGGTTGGGTAGAATTTTTAGTTTCTAAAGGTGAAAAGTCTAAAGTCTTGGCAGGTGATAGTACGATGATCATATTTATAAGTCTTTTTATTTTCTCAGATACGTTTCAAACAGGCTACAAATTAAATTGTTTGTGGTTAATTGGTGAATTTTTTGAATTGATTTAATGCGTTCAAGTAAAAGTGAAAAAAAATTAATAAAATTTTCAATCCGAACTTTACTTATTTGAATATTGTTTATACATTTGCGCGCGCTTTCCACGACGGTGGAAAAAACGCTGGTTTTTGACCCATGGTGTAATCGGTAACACAGCAGTTTTTGGTTCTGCCATTCTAGGTTCAAGTCCTAGTGGGTCAACAAAAAAAGAAGCCCTGTAAATCTAAGATTTGCGGGGCTTTTATTTTTTATAAAAGTGGTTGTTATGTACAAATCTTACATTTATCAAATATTAATAAAAATCATTTGTTCTAATACCTTTTGAAACACTGAAATTTTCTTTCTTTGCGTTCTTATTAGATACCTTTCCTGTATATTTCGGAATTAGTATTTAAATAGACTTTATGCTGAAATAGGTTGTAGCGCAACGAATACTTATTCTTTCGCTAATTGAGGCAAAAAATCTAAGCATAGCCTTCGCTACGGTTCTATTTTTTAACGAAAAGTAGCGAAAAAAGAAGTGCTCGCTTGCATACAATATATTTTAGAATAAAGTCTAATGTTCACTCATCTTCTCTATTATTTAATATGATCCAGTTTTTTGGAAACCCTACTGAGAAAATTTTTGCTGTTCAAGCAAAAACTATCCTTTCGGATGCAGATACACAAAAACTTACCTGGCTTTTTGGTGATCAACCACAATTGAATGGAAGAGTACTACCCTATCAATATGTAGGGCCGCGTGCGACCATGATCACGCCATGGAGTACCAATGCAGTCGAAATCACCCAAAATATGGGCATCGAAGGCATTGAGAGAATAGAAGAATATAAGTTTGTGGAAAGCGACTTTGATGGGCATGACCCAATGCTTTCGCAAAAATATATCAATCTGCACCAAGACATTTATACCATAAATATAAAGCCGGAGCAAATAATTGAGATTGATGATATCAATGCTTACAACCAAAAAGAAGGATTGGCATTGAGCGCAGATGAAGTTGAATATTTGAATAACCTTTCCAATAAAATTGGTAGAAAATTAACCGATTCGGAAGTCTTCGGTTTTTCTCAGGTGAATAGTGAGCATTGTCGTCATAAAATTTTCAATGGAACATTTGTGATTGATGGAGAAGAGAAACCTTCTTCTCTTTTCAAATTGATTAAAAAGACCTCTGCTGAAAATCCTAACGGAATTGTTTCAGCTTATAAAGACAACGTAGCTTTTATAAAAGGACCACGGGTCACGCAGTTTGCACCAAAAAGCGCAGACAAACCTGATTTTTATGAAAAGAAGGAATTTGACTCGGTCATTTCAATAAAAGCAGAGACGCATAATTTCCCAACGACGGTTGAGCCATTCAATGGAGCAGCAACTGGTTCAGGTGGAGAAATCAGAGATAGATTGGCAGGTGGTCAAGGTTCTTTGCCTTTGGCAGGAACAGCAGTTTATATGACTTCCTACTCTCGGTTGAAAGAAAATCGACCTTGGGAAAAAGCCATGAAAGAACGTGATTGGCTCTATCAAACACCAATCGATATTTTAATAAAAGCATCAAATGGCGCTTCCGATTTTGGAAACAAATTTGGGCAGCCGTTGATTTGTGGTTCTGTTTTGACTTTCGAACATGAGGAGCATGCGCGCAAGTTAGGTTTCGACAAAGTCATCATGCAAGCTGGTGGAATTGGTTACGGAAAAGCAGACCAAGCCATTAAACACGAACCACAACAATCAGACGAAATCGTTATTCTCGGCGGTGATAATTATAGAATTGGAATGGGCGGCGCAGCCGTTTCATCGGCAGACACTGGTGAATTTAGTTCAGGCATCGAGTTAAATGCCGTTCAGCGTTCCAACCCAGAAATGCAGAAACGAGTCGCCAATGCGATTCGTGGATTGGTAGAAAGTGATACGAATCCTATCGTTTCTATTCATGACCATGGAGCAGGTGGACATTTAAATTGTCTCTCTGAATTGGTAGAAGAAACAGGTGGACAAATTGATTTGGATAAATTGCCAATAGGCGACCCTACCCTTTCTGCCAAAGAAATCATCGGCAACGAGTCACAAGAAAGAATGGGTTTGGTCATCGGCCAAAGCAACATGGCAACTCTAACGAGAATTGCGGAACGAGAACGTTCTCCAATTTATCAGGTTGGAAAAGTGACAGCCGATAAGCAGTTTACTTTCAAATCCAAAACCAATGGGCAAAAGCCAATGGATTTGAGTTTGTCCGATATGTTTGGATCTGTTCCGAAAACGATTATGACTGATAAAAGTCTCAATCGAAAATACGAGGCAATCGAATATTCAGTGGATAAAATCCAAGATTATATTCGTCAGGTTTTGAGATTGGAAGCAGTTGGATGTAAAGATTGGTTGACAAATAAAGTGGATAGATGTGTTGGTGGTCGTGTGGCAAAGCAACAATGTTGTGGCCCACTTCAGTTGCCATTGAATAATGTTGGGGTCATGGCGTTGGATTATGACTCCACGCAAGGTATCGCAACTTCTATCGGACATTCGCCAATTAGCGGATTGATTGACCCATCGGCTGGCGCACGAAATGCCATCGGAGAAGCATTGACCAACATCATTTGGGCGCCGATGAAAGACCAATTGAAATCGGTTTCGCTTTCCGCAAACTGGATGTGGCCTTGTAGAAATGAAGGTGAAGATGCTCGTCTATATGAAGCGGTCAAAGCGATTTCTGATTTTTCAATTGCCTTAGGTATTAATGTTCCAACTGGGAAGGATTCGCTTTCTATGAAGCAAAAATATCCGAATGAGCAGGTGATTTCTCCGGGTACAGTTGTGATTTCAGCAGCTGGAAATTGTGATGATATTACGAAAGTAGTGGAGCCGTTATTTAAGAAAAATGAAGGTTCGATTTTCTATATCAACCTTTCGGCGGATACGCATAAATTGGGTGGTTCTTCTTTCGCACAAGTCAAAAATAAAATTGGTAACGAAACTTCAACGATTACGGATGCGGATAATTTCGTCAATGTTTTCAATACCATTCAGCATTTCATTTCTGAAAAACAAATCGTTGCTGGGCATGATATTTCAGCAGGTGGTATGTTGACGACCCTTTTAGAACTTTGTTTTTCTGATAATAATGTCGGTGCTGAAATTGACCTTTCTGGCATCAACCAATCTGACAGTATCAAATTATTGTTTTCTGAAAATTGCGGAATCATATTCCAGGCATCTAAAGCCGATGAAGCGGAGTTGGAAGAAATGCTTACTGATATCGAAATTGATTTTGTAAAAATTGGAAAAGTCATAGAAGACCATACCCTTTCCATCAAAAATGGAGCAGAAACGCACCAATTCGATATCCCGGAATTGAGGGATGTTTGGTATGAAACTTCTTTCCTTTTAGACCAAAAACAATCAGGTCTTGCAAAGGCAACTGAACGTTTTTTAAATTATAAAAAGCAGCCACTTCATTATAAGTTTCCAGAAAATTTTGATGGAAAACGACCTGTTCCAGATTTATCGAAGCCACGTCCAAAAGCGGCTATCCTTCGTGAAAAAGGAAGTAACTCTGAGCGAGAAATGGCTCACGCGATGTATCTCGCAGGTTTTGATGTGAAAGATGTTCACATGACCGATTTGATTTCAGGACGCGAAACTTTGGAAGATATTCAGTTCATTGGAGCAGTTGGAGGTTTTTCAAATTCAGATGTATTAGGTTCGGCCAAAGGTTGGGCAGGTGCTTTTCTTTATAATGAAAAAGCGAAAACAGCACTCGACAATTTCTTCAAAAGAGACGATGTGCTTTCTGTTGGAATTTGTAATGGTTGTCAGCTTTTCGCTGAATTAGGATTGATAAATCCAGAGCATGATGAAATGCCAAAAATGCATTTCAACGATACACATAAACACGAAAGTGCTTTTACCTCTGTAGAAGTTCAGGAGAACAATTCAGTGATGTTGGGTTCGCTTTCAGGTACTAAATTGGGTGTTTGGATTTCGCATGGAGAAGGAAAATTCCTTTTACCAAAATCTGAGAATGAATACAACATCGTTGCGAAATACGGCTACGAGGGCTACCCTTCCAATCCAAACGGCAGTGACTACAATACTGCCATGATGACTTCAAAAGATGGCAGACACCTCATCATGATGCCTCATATCGAGCGCTCTATTTTCAAATGGAATTGGGCCAATTACCCAGAAGGTAGGAATGATGATATTTCGCCTTGGATTGAGGCGTTTTTGAATGCTCGGAAGTGGGTGGATGAGAAGAATGGAGTTTCGTAATTAGAAATTCTAAAAATGAAAAGAGTCGAACATCTTGTGGTGTTCGACTCTTTTTTGTTTACCGCTTTATTGATTATTGTATTTTATTGCAAAAAAAAACAGTAGATTTTTCGAAATTCAAACTTAGGAGCTTCTTTATTAGAAAAAATATCCTAAATTAATATTCAGTTTGAAAAAATATACATCTTCTTGACATTCGCGCGAGCAATAGAATCAAGCTCTTCACTTGTGTAATATTCAAGACAAAATTTAAGGGTTCTAGTCCCAACCATTCCCGCATCTTGATATCTTTTCAAAAGCTCTTTGTCTTCAGAACATCCTTTACAAATCTGATTTGCCCAATCGACGCTGTCTCTATAAATTCTTTCGTCAATTTTATCAGCTAAAGAGTCAATTAATTTGTAATTATTCAGTCCCATACAAAAATCTGAACAGGTACTATTATCCGGCTTTAGCATAGTATAAGTACCATTGTGAATACAGTCGCTGACGAAATGAACTTTAAACCATTTTACGTAGTCTTCAAAATCTGAATTTGAATTTTCGAATTGCTTGTTTTTGGTAGTCGAACAACTGGTAAGAAATAATAGAATAAAAGGAATAATATTTTTCATAGTTCGATTTTTAGAAAAAACACTGGTTTCTGTTTTCGCGAACCGCTATATTAAATTTGCATATTTGCCCGCCTTTTACTTTTCCAAAACGGCTGATAGAAAAATAAAAAACTAAGGTACGAGTAAAAATTTATCAAATAAATGTCTGAATCAAGATTCACAGAATTTTAGAGTTTTCAGGATTACTATCGAAGGTCAAAATGTTATTTAGGTTAGGTCTTTTTTGATCAACCACTATTACATTTCTAACTAATTGGAGTTCTGCAAATTTGGAGATTTGAAATGCTATGTGACTCTTCAAAGAGGAGCACGAGCAAAATTCATTTTGAATATCCAGTAGGGTTGATTGGTTTCGTTTTTCACAAAAAATCTGTGAAAATCCGAGTTTATCCGCTTCATCCGCGTTCCTCTAAGTCGCTTGGACAAAAAGGACTTACTCAACTCAAACAAAAAAAAAGCGTCTCAGGTAAACCTGAGACGCTTTTTGCTATATTACTAAAATGTTATACGCCGAAGCGTAGTTTCATTTAGTATCGGTTTCCACCGCCACCACCGCCGCCGCGATTGTAGCCACCACCGCCGCCACCGCCGCGATTGTAACCACCTCCGCCGCCGCCGCCGTATCCGCCGCCGCCACCTCGGCCGCCACGTCCACCACCGCCGCCACGATTCTCTCTTGGCTCGGATTTTTTAACTACGATTGTTCTTCCGTCTAACTCAGTGTCATTCAAGCCGTCAATAGCAGCTTGGCCTTCTTCGTCGTCAGCCATTTCAACAAACCCAAAACCTTTTGAACGGCCAGTGAATTTGTCAGTAATAATTTTAACGTCTTCCACACCGCCAAAAGCCTCAAATGCTTCTCTTAAATCTGACTCTACAGTGTCAAAATTTAATTTTGCAACAAAAATATTCATAAAAAAAGATTAAATCCTGCTTAGTAAAAAATTTAAAACGGAAGTAAAAAATGCTTTATCCAATTATAGCCTCCTTGTAATGACAAAAAAAATAAGTCTGTAGGAAAGAAAACGGATTGGCTTTTAAAACTATTGAAATAAGAAAATCCTAAACAGGTAGATTAAAAAAAATAAGTAAAAAAATTAAAGATAGGATTGTGAATCTAAAAAGAAGAAAAACGGTCCTTAATCGTTAACAATAACAAAGATACATTTAAAATCTTTGCATGTTTGTTATTTCGAAAATATTTTATAAAAAATAAATATTAGTTTTTATACTTGGTTCCATTTAATAAACGTATCGGTTTTCCTTTTTGTTATGAAAAACTGATAAGAAATATAAAATTGAATGTTTTATTTGAGAAAAAGGTCTTTGACGACTTCTACTTTCAATTCATAAGCAACTGATAATCAAACACTTACAAAAAGGAAAGTCAAAATCAAAAAATATTATTTTTTTACTCAAAAAAATAATATCATCTTACTTAGGTAACGATCTCAGCCGCCAATAACTCATTCGGAATCGCAAAAGCATCGACCAAACCATGGGCATCCTTCCGCAATTTCAAACATAAATTCTGAACCATTTTGGAGATATGTTTGGTTTTGGTGGGGGCGAAATACCCTTCTTCCAGAAACCAACCTTTGTGTGATTCGAGGGTATGAAGCGCATATAATGAAGCTAAATCATTCAAAATTGGTTTCAATCCTTCATCTGCAGATTCAATGGTTTTATAAAAAGTCTTCATAACCAATGCCTCTGTGTATGCTTCCCCTAAAGCCAAAACGCGTGATTGAACTTGCATAAATGCATCCTCTGCGCGAAGGCCTGATTTGATTTTTTCTCTAATTTTAGAACTAATCACGTACACCAATCTATCTCTGCGATAGTTGAGTGCATCCATATGAAATTCGGAATCTAACAAGTGGTCTTCATCTGTATTTCGAATCGTTCTTGGATTCATTTCTGAAACGGTCGTTGAAATATTCTTTCCAACAAATCTCAAAATACCTGTCATCCCTTCATCGCTAAATGACTTTCTAAAATCGGTTAAAACACCTTTTGCGGCAAGCTGAGTCAAAACGGTATTGTCACCTTCGAAAGTGGTAAAGATATCTGAGTCCGCTTTCATATCAGCAAATTGGTTTTCGACCAAATACCCTTTCCCTCCACATGCCTCTCGACACTCTTGGAGTGTTTTTGTGGTATGCCATGTCGCGTAAGATTTCAATCCAGCGGCCATGGTTTCTACTTCTCGCATATCGCCTTTTTCGGCATCCGTATATTGATAAGCTAATTGCTCCAATGCGAAATGTAGTGCGTATGATTTTGCCAAAAGCGGCATCAATCTACGCTGGTGACTTGGGTAGTCCATCAATAACATTTCTTGACCCGTAGCAGTGGTTCCAAACTGTCTGCGACGAAGCGCATATTTGATGGCAATTGTTAATCCTTTTTTAGCAGCACTTAAGCCTGCTTTTGGAACGGATACTCTACCGCCCACCAATGTTCCCAACATCGTGAAGAATCGTCGAGATGGTTTTTCTATCGGACTGGTGTACTCCCCTTCCTCGTTCACATCGCCAAAACGATTCAATAGATTTTCGCGTGGAACTCGCACATTATCAAACCAAATTCGGCCGTTGTCTACCCCATTCAAACCTAATTTATAGCCACAATCTTTTACCTGAATTCCTGGTAATTGATTTCCTTTTTCATCTTTTAAAGGAACGACTACGGCGTGTACACCGTGGTTTTGACCATTGACAATTAGCTGGCAAAAAACAGAGGCAATTTCTCCGTGTAGGGCATTTCCAATGTATTCTTTTCC
>CALHBQ010000277.1 GCA_937930815.1 uncultured Saprospiraceae bacterium
ATTTAATTGAAACAATTAGAAAAAAGAAAACGTTTCTTAATTTGAATTTTAAAATGCGGTTATATACTTTTGCAGCCGCTTAGAAAGATTAAGCTAAAAAGTTAGCTTTTAAGCAGGCAAATAAATAGTGGTTTCACAATATAGTTCACCACTTTTTTTTAGCTAAAAATCACCTGGAGAGGTGGGTGAGTGGCTGAAACCACCGGTTTGCTAAATCGACGTGCTTGGAAACAGGTACCGCGGGTTCGAATCCCGCCCTCTCCGCATAGTTTATTGAAATATTAAAGATTTGTCACGGGGTGTGGCGCAGTCCGGTTAGCGCACCTGCTTTGGGAGCAGGGGGCCGCAGGTTCGAATCCTGCCACCCCGACACGATAATCAACTGATTATCAATGTTTATAAAGAGTCAATCATTAATTTGGTTGGCTCTTTTTTTTGTGGTTTTTACAAAAGGTTACACTTTGTGAGATAATTACTCTTGTTTCTGGAACGATTAAGAGATTAATCTTAAACTGGAAACCATATCCCATCAGCTAAGTTTGAGAAATTCAATTGCGCAGGAGTTTTTTCAACTTGCTTGGAACTCCCATATCCACTTCCACAGTTTCTACCCATGGGTCTGCACTAATAAAATCGGTCTTCTACTGTGTTATCAAATAAAACTGTCCTTCTACAACCCTTTCTTATACTTCGTAGGTGTTATTCCAAACTCCTTTTTAAATGCATTCGTAAAGTGTGATAGACTCGAAAAACCTACTGAATACATAACCTCACTAACTGATTTATCTGGATTGTTTTTAAAAATATGTGCAGCTTTCTTTATTCGGAAAGTCCGAATATAAAATGGATTTTTAATAGTCAATCTTAAGGTATGAATTTCTTCACTTGGCAACCCATCACCGTTAAAATTTTGTAATTTAAAAAGGTAATTTACTGGTTGAAAATCCGAATAGCTCGCAAAATTTTGGATATTATCAACCAAAATCTAATCTTCATGGTATAGCAGTTCATTATCTTCACAGTTAGATTGATCTCCTTGTAAATGCAGGAATTTATTTTATAAATGTTTTGAATGATAATAATCGCAGCATAACTCGAAAAATAATAGTTTCTAATTAAAAATGGCAAAACAAATAACAATCACGGCTTTAATGATAGCTTTAAGTTTATGCCGTTTCACTATAAAGAAAGGAAATTATCAACTTATTAATTGACAAAACGACTTCAATAAAAGATAAATGAATAAAACATTTCAATTTTCAATTTACAAATTATTACTGCTCAATTTATTATTCATAGTCGGCGTAGGTTGTGCAAATAAAAATGCTAAGGTGGATTTGCAAGGAGTAAGAAAAGAAAATGGAATGGTACTTATTCCAAGTGGTACGCTAAATATGGGGGGAGATAATGATCAAGCTGATGAAAATGAATTTCCAAAACACGAAGTCGTTATCAATGGTTTTTGGATGGATGAGACAGAAGTGACGAATAAGCAATTTTCTGAATTTGTCAAGGCAACAAATTATATTACCATAGCAGAAAGACCAATTGAATGGGAAGAAATAAAAAAGGAATTACCACCGAATACACCCAAGATTCCTGACAGCCTACTGCTACCAGGAGCACTTGTTTTTGAAAAAACAATTCAACCGGTTCCTTTAAATAACCCGTCTCTTTGGTGGAAATGGACTTTAGGAGCAAATTGGCGACATCCAGATGGCCCCAATAGCGATATAAAAAATAAAATGAATCACCCAGTTATTCACATTGCATGGAAAGATGCTATAGCGTACAGTGAATGGGCTGGGAAAAGATTGCCTACAGAAGCTGAATGGGAATGGGCAGCCAGAGGAGGCAAATCGGATATGATTTATCCATGGGGGAATGAACCAGTAGAAAATGGAGCAGCAAAAGCTAATTTTTGGCAGGGGCTATTTCCATATCAAAATACATTAAAAGATGGTTTCGTAACAACCGCTCCAGTAAAATCATATCCCGCTAATGATTACGGTTTACACGATATGGCAGGCAATGTTTGGGAATGGTGTTCTGATTGGTTTGATGTAAAATACTATGGAAAAAGGGAGGCTAAAATAGTAAATACCAAAGGTCCGCAGAAGGGCTATAATCCTTATATGCCTTATCAGCAAGAAAAAGTAATAAGAGGTGGTTCGTTTTTATGTAATGATGACTATTGTTCTGGTTATCGGAATGCTCGTCGTATGGGCTCAACTACTGACACTGGTTTAAGTCATACTGGATTTAGATGTGTTAAAGATATAGATAAGTAGAATGTCTAATTTGTTTTACACTAAATTTGGAATCATTCTAACAATATAGGGACTAGTAAATTGGGTGGAAGAAATTATGATCAGAGCAGTTTTAGTTTTGATATTCGAGGTGAACGTCTTTTGTCTCGTCCTGAAATAGCTATACAGTTTTTCGTTTTATTAAGTCTTCATTTTGATCTTACGCTATTGCTTAGTCCGCTGGTTGTACTCGTAAATTGGCTTATAAGTAACTAATACGTAGATTAAACTGGTTTAATAAATTCTCCATTGAGCCATTTCTGGCTATGGAAAATGAGAATAATCAATATTCAAAACAAAATTTTCCTGATACTTGCAATATGGATTCACTCAACATCGAATACAAAAACGGCTATGCCCTTGTTCAGATTGATAATGGGAAAGTCAATGCAGTTAATACAGTTTTAGCTACAGAATTGAGAGATACCTTTCTCGATTTTGAAAATGATAAAAAGGTTGGAGGAGTTGTTTTGGTTGGAAGACCCCACTGTTTTAGTGCAGGTTTGGATATCATGATGATGGCTACGGGAGGTGTCGATAAAACAGTTGAATTCTGGAAAATCTTCATTGAAGCTCTGCAAGCAATGGCTCGTTTTTCAAAACCTTTTATATGTGGAATCACTGGCTTTGCACCCGCGGCTGGAACAACCATCGCCCTTTGCGCTGATTATAGAATCATGGGGAAAGGCGAAAAACATGTCATTGGATTAAACGAATTCAAGATGTCACTGGTTATTCCAGGAATCATGGCTGATATCTACGCTTATCACATGGGCGAAAAAGCAGCATGGGAAGCCGTACAAAATGCGCAACTTTTCAACGCAGAAGACGCTATAAAAGTAGGCTTAGTAAACGAAGCTGTAGAAGTAGAAGAAGTAATTGAACGGTCAGAGGCAAGAATGCAAAAAATGCTAAAGATACTTCCTGCAACCTATATCAATTCAAAAGCAACAATGAGAAAAGGATTATTGCAAGCAGTTGATAACGATATTGAGGCAATGACTAAAGATCTTCGCCGACACATGGAAGACCCAATGACGAAAAAACTATTCGAAGCTTTTTTAGCAAAATTGAAAAAGTAATGAGAGATGGGAGACCGCTTCGCTGTTAGATGTGAGAGGTTAGACGCTAAATATGCGAGTTCACATAACTTAGGATTTTTGGGAATTAGTCACTCGTCTAACATCTAATAGCAACGCGGTCTAAAATCTAACGTCTAAAAATAAATAATTATTCACTTGAAAGCATTAAGCTACGCTCACGCGAAGCGGTCTCTGCTCTCTAATCTAAATAAAAAAATGGAAGCATATATTTATGACGCTATCCGAACCGTTCGCGGCAAGGGAAATAAGAAAGGAGCACTCATGGGAGTGACACCTACTGAATTAGCAACTCAGGTATTAGTTGAATTGCGCGATCGACATGATTTTGATACTACACAAATAGAGGATGTCATCCTTGGTTGCGTTGGTCAGGTGATGGACCAAGCGGCTAATATTGCCAAATCGGCTGCCCAAAGTTCTGGTTATGGTGATCACCTTTGTGGGGTGACTTTGAACCGATTTTGTGGTTCGGGTTTAGAATCAATTAATCAGGCAGCGGCATATGTCAAATCTGGTTTCAGAAGTATGATGATTGCAGGAGGAGTTGAATCCATGTCTCGTGTGAAAATGGGTGCAGATGGTGGCGGAATGTTCATCGACCCAGCATTGGCGATTCCAGGGAACATCGTTCCTCAAGGAATTTCTGCCGATTTGATTGCAACGCTCGACGGTTTTTCCAGAAACGATGTGGATACTTTCGCAGCCGAATCTCAAAAAAGAGCAGCAGCAGCACAGTCAGCAGGCCACTTCGACCGCTCTCGAATTACCGTAAAGGATGTCAATGGAATTCCAATGCTTGCAACGGATGAGAATATCCGACCAACGACAACGGTTGAAGCATTGGCAGGTTTGAAACCTTCTTTTGCTCAAATGGGTGCAATGGCAGGTTTTGACGGTGTGGCCAGAGACAAATATCCACAAGTGATGGAAGTAGATCACGTGCACCATGCAGGTAACTCTTCAGCTATCGTTGACGGTGCAGCGATTACCCTTATCGGGAATAAAGAAGCAGGTGATAACTTAGGTTTAAAACCACGTTTCAAAATCGTATCGAACGCAGTTTACGGAACTGACCCAACGATTATGTTGACGGGCCCAGCACCTGCTTCTTTAAAAGCATTGAAAAATGCAGGCATGACTCCAAAAGACATCGACCTGTATGAGTGTAACGAAGCATTCGCAGCAGTAGCGATGCGCTTTATGCAAAAACTAAATGTTCCTCATGATAAAATGAATGTGAACGGCGGTGCTATCGCAATGGGCCACCCACTCGGCGCAACTGGCTGTATGTTAACAGGTACCTTGATGGATGAGTTAGAAAGAAGAGATTTGACCACTGGTTTGATTACGCTTTGTATTGGTGGAGGTATGGGAATTGCGACGGTCATCGAGCGCGTTTAACGTAACGCGGAATGGCATTCTGCGATTGCCGCTTGTGCATACGTAACGTGGAGCGGTGCTCCGCGATGTCGCTCAGGAATCGCAAACCAGAATTTTAAAGAACGAAGCCATCCAGGTTCGTTCTAAAAATAAGAATTGAAATGCAAATTGAAGCTTCGTAAAGATCATTTGCATTTTTTGATTTTTTCAAAATAATTGCGGAGCACCGCTCCGTACTACGTAAAAATTAAATCATGTCAAACTATAAAAACGACTATTTAGAATACAATGTGGACGCAGACGGCGTAGCCACAATCAATATCAACCAAGTCAACGAACCAGCAAATTTACTCAGTATGGCATTCGTGGACGCTTTCGCGGAAGCTGGACAAAAAGCAATTGCTGATGCAGACGTGAAAGGCGTAATCGTCACTTCGACGCGTCGCATGTTTATGGCAGGTGGCGATTTGAGAATGTTAGCAAAACCAGTAACCGATGCTAAAGCATTCTTTGAAGCAGTTCGTGGAATTACGATGAAGTTTCGAGCAATCGAGACAGCTGGAAAGCCATTCGCAGCCGCAATCGGAGGAGCTGCATTGGGTGGCGGTTTAGAATTAGCATTGGTCTGTCATCATCGAATTGTATTAAATCATCCTGCAATAAAAATCGGTTTACCAGAAGCAAAAGTAGGTTTGTTGCCAGGCGGCGGTGGAACCGTTAAATTACCTTATTTATGTGGTTTGCAAAAAGCGTTGACTTACATTTTGCAAGGAAGAGAATTGCGTCCTGCAGCAGCTTTGAAAGACGGAATCGTTGATGAATTGGCGGACTCTCCAGAAGAAATGATGTCAAAAGCCAAAGCATGGATTTTGGCCAATCCAGAACCAATTCAACCTTGGGATAATAAAAAACATAGAATTCCAGGTGGTGGGATTTGGACGCCAAATGGCATGATGACGATGATGGGTGCAGTTGGAAATGTAGGGAAATTAGCACACGGCAATTATCCAAATCAAGAGCATATCCTTAAAGTGACGCATGATGGAATTCAAGTGCCGATTGATAGAGCGTTGGAGATTGAGGCGAGATATTTCACGGCGTGTGTGATGTCAAAAGAGGCGAAGAACATGATCAACACTGGCTTTTTTCAAATGCAAAAAGCTAAAAAAGGATCAGCTCGTCCGAAAGATGAACCTAAATATGAGGTGAAAAAATTAGGAATTTTAGGTGCTGGAATGATGGGAGCAGGTATCGCTTACGTTTCTGCGAAAGCAGGAATGGAGGTTGTTTTGAAAGACATTTCGATGGAAGGCGCGGAGCGAGGAAAAGCCTATTCAACAAAATTGTTAGATAAAGCCATCGCAAAAGGTCGCTCTACGGAAGAGAAAAAAGCAGCCTTGTTGAGTAAAATCACACCAGCCATCGATCCTGAATCAATGAAAGGATGCGACTTGGTTATCGAAGCAGTTTTCGAAGATCCGAATTTGAAAGATAAGGTGACCAAACAAACCGAAGCCGTTTTAGAAAAAGATAAAGTTTACGCTTCGAACACTTCAACGATTCCAATTACGCTATTGGCAAAATCATCGGAGCGACCTGATAATTTTATCGGAATTCACTTTTTCTCACCAGTGGATAAAATGCCTTTGGTAGAAATTATTGTCGGTGAGAAAACGGGGCCGAAAGCAATTGCAGCGGCGGTAGATTATACTTTAGCAATCAGAAAAGTACCGATTGTAGTGAATGACTCTCGCGGATTTTTCACCTCACGATGTTTCGGTACATACTGCAATGAAGGAATGTTTTTATTGGAAGAAGGCGTCTTACCAGCAGTCATCGAAAACATCGGAAAACGTATCGGAATGCCTGTTGGGGCATTGGCCGTACACGATGAAGTGACCTTGACTTTGAGTAAGCACATCATCGACAGCAACCCGGATTCGATGAAAGATCCAGAGACCGCTCGCTCTTATAAAATCGTTAGCTCGATGATTGAAAAAGGGAGAACGAGTAAAAAGGATGGCGCAGGTTTTTATGATTACCCAGCAGGGGAGAAGAAAAGATTGTGGCCAGAATT
>CALHBQ010000278.1 GCA_937930815.1 uncultured Saprospiraceae bacterium
TCAATTGGAGTGCCGCAAAGCGTTGGATCTGATTCAAAAAAAACACCATCCCATCTCCCAGAATTTCCAGAAAAATTGAAATTATTATCACCTCCTGAAACACCCAAAACAACAGAGTAGGTTCCGTTAGAATAAAAGGTAGTGTCTATAAAATTCAATTCAATTTTTGGATGAACCATAACCGTTGCTTCATTATCAATAAAGGTTCCGGGGCAATTAGAATCTTCAAAATTTTGAATAGTATAAGTTGTATTTTGGCTTGGATTTACTTTCAAATCATAAACTCCAAAATCACTGGTTTGATTCAAAAAAGGAATGCCATTTTCTAAAATTTCAAAATAAAAAGGTGGGTTGCCATTAAAAGCTATTTGGAGTGTTGCCTCCTCCCCTTCACACGTTTCGACATCGCTCAAAAAGAAAGCAACTGGAACGCCTCCTACACAATCGCAGGTTTTAGTTCCTTCGACAATGACTTCGCCACATGTCCCATCATCTTTTATCAAAAATCTAAAATTATCACCTGAAGGAATTGGATCGCTTTTAAAAATATTGTTTGTCAAATTCCCAACTCCATCAACTGAAAGTGTTGAAGTATTTCCACCTGAAATTTCGAATTCAACAACGTAGGTCTCTGTCGCAGGATCACAAATAACTGTCTGATTAGAGAAAGTGATTGGTTCGTAAATCTGAAGGAAAGTAGTTGCATTTTCAACGCAAGTTGCATCAGATTCAAATGTTAAATCGACTGTACCCGATGAAGTAATATTTAAATCATTTCCATGGACGCCCGCCCCACTCCAATTTCCAGTTTGAAAATCGTTATCTAACAATTGCGTCAAATCGTAATTTCCAGAAGATTGGCAAATCGTATCAGCTTCTAATTGAGGTAATTGAATTGGAATCACTGTAACTGAATGCTCTATGGCCGCTCTACAATTCCCTATTGAAGCTTCAACCAAATAGGAAGTATCTCTGGTAGGAAAATCACGAATTTCTGAATCCGTTACCCCATTTTCCCAAATAAAATTATCACCACCAGAAGCGGTTAAAATCAGTTCTTCCCCTTGACAAATTTCGGTTTCACCCGAAATGACTGCTTCTGGACAATGCACTTGAAATTCCAATGCTTCGGTTATCATTTCATTACATCCTTGATAAAATGGGTCAATAATTCCTTTGAAATAATATGGGCCACTTCCGCATAAATCATCTGTGATTTCAAAAATAAAATCAATTATTTCATTTCGGATTGGGTCGATTGGTTCCCAATCAACAGTGGGTGCAAATTGAGTATCATTTCCAACATCTCCATTTAAATTGATAAAATCTCCCTCATTTCTAAGGTCATTGGAATAAGTCAAATAAGAGCTACAACCACACCTTTGATTGCTGACACCTTGCGTTCTAAATATTCCACTATTGATATTTGAAAATGCTTCGAAAGTTCGATTGCAGCTATTTTGTAAATAGTAAATCGGCCCACCAAGTGCACATAAATTACTAAAATCATAAGTTGGTTTTGCGCCAGAATGCGTAAAAACAATTACTATCGCATTTTGCGGAATGAACTCATTTGAACCAATCGGCGTTGCATCAGGACAGCCCATAAGCGAAAAATTCGGCGTCATCAACGGACAATCAGAAGTTCCGATATCCGAATCTGCTCCGCCACTTCCATTATTACTAATATTGAAATCTACAAAAAAGTCATTCGTAAAAAATCCACCGCCTGAATTGATGACCATGAATTCATTCTCCAAATCATCGCCAATTGGATTGGCCATCACATATTCAATTGACAAACAAATGTTACATGGATTATCTGCAACAATTTCGGAGCAACCCAATGAATTTCCAGCAGGAGAAGGTGTAAAATCTGGGTCAGTATCAAAGTACCAATTGACACAACCACCATCAGGTAAATTGAGTCCTTCGGCCGAGAGAATCAACTGATCACCGACGCATAAATCGCAACTGGTGGTTCCAGAAAAACAATTGGATGACTCCAACTTAGCATTAAAAATTTGGGGGCACTGGCAAAAAATCTGAAAAGAAAATAACATTCCTAAAATAGAAAAAACCAGCCTTTGAGATGTATTCAACGGATTATGATTTGATTATGTATTATAATTTTAATGAATGTGTTCTTTTCATATTTCAAAAACTGTGCCTCATAAATCCTGATAGATTCATAAATCAGATGTATTTTTGCATCTTGAAATTTTATTATGAAAATATACTTTGATAATGCCGCCACGACCCCTGTTGCTCCCGAAGTAATCGAGGTAATGGCTCAAACTTTAGCAGAAAATTACGGGAACCCTTCATCGATTCATGCGCAAGGGCGAAAGGCACGTGCAGCCATTGAACAGGCGAGAAAAGTCGTTGCGAACGTGATTGATGCGTCGATCGGAGAGGTATTTTTCACCTCTTGTGGAACAGAGTCTAATAATATGACGCTTAAATGCGCCGTGCGTGATTTGGGCGTTGAAAGAATTATTTCCTCGAAAATCGAGCATCATGCTATTACGCATACTTTAGAATCGATTAGAAAAAATTATAAAGTTGAAATCCTATTTGTAGATTTGGATGATTTCGGTCGACCGAAAATTGAGCATTTAGAATCACTTTTAAATTCAAGTCAAAAGAAAACTTTGGTTTCTCTGATTCATGCTAATAATGAAATCGGAACCATGATTGATTTGAAAACCTACGGTGATTTATGCAAAGAAAACAATGCACTTTTCCATACCGATACCGTGCAAACGATGGGTTACTACCCTATCAATGTTGCTGAGTTGAACATCAATTTTCTATCCGCTTCTGCGCATAAATTTTATGGGCCAAAAGGCGTTGGATTCATTTATATTAACTCAGAAAACATCATCAAACCTTTGCTCGACGGCGGCGCACAGGAAAGAAACATGCGTGGTGGAACTGAAAATATTGCTGGAATTACGGGTTTAGCGAAAGCACTTGAAATTCAAAATGCAGAGCAATCCACCAGAAAAGAAAAAATAGTTTCTCTTAGAAATTTGATGAAATCTGAATTAGAAAAGAACTTTGAAGGCATCCAATTCAACGGCGATGTGGATGGGATGAGTCATTATAAAGTACTCAGCGTCTCTTTTCCAAACGCCGATTTACTTTTGATGAATTTGGATATTGCAGGCATAGCTGCTTCGGGAGGAAGTGCCTGTGCTTCAGGGACCGATGTTGGTTCACATGTTTTAACAGAATTGGGTGCAGACCCAACTCGAACTACTGTTCGTTTTTCTTTTTCTCATAAAAATACAGAGGAAGAAGTTCAGTTTGTTATTGGAAAATTGAAAGAGATTTTGAAACGTTAACCTTAAACAACTTTTAAAATTGTTGGTTATCCATTTCGAACATTAGAAAAATAAAATTTATTAAGAATATGAATATTTTGCTTTACGTCGGTATTACACTTGGAACAGTTGCCCTGATGGAGTTTGTGGCGTGGTTTGCACATAAATACATCATGCATGGCCTCTTATGGAGTTGGCACGAAGACCACCACAAGCCACATTTAAAAGATGGTTTTTTTGAAAAAAATGACCGTTTCTTCTTAGTTTTTGCAGTTCCTTCGGCTTCCAGTTTTATTGCCAGTCAAGTAACGCCTCACTTTTGGTTGTTTTTTGTTGGGCTTGGAATTATGATTTATGGAGCGATTTATTTCTTGATTCATGATGTTTATATTCATCAACGATTTAGTTGGTTTAAGCAATTGGATGGAAAGTATTCACGTGCTATTTTGAGAGCGCATGGTGCGCATCACGCTGTTCAAACAAAAGAAGATTGTGAATCTTTTGGTTTGTTAGTTGTTGCTTCTAAGTTCTTTAAAAAGCGGAGTGAATGGAAGAAAATGGAGAAGAACAACGAAATCTACGCAAAGTAGCGCAGTAGAACCCAAATTTATTTGGGTTACAAAATTGAATGAAATGAAAATTTTGAAGTACTAAATCAGAAATTCGATTCAGATCAAAAACGGGTTGGACAATGCGTCCAACCCGTTTTTTTATCTAAACACGTCTTAAAAAACTTCCTACGGTCGTTTTTTAAACCCAAATAAATTTGGGTTCTACTCTTTCTTCTCCGGCCTCATCTGAGGAAAGAACAACACCTCCTGAATCGAAGATTGATTCGTAAACAACATCGCCATTCTATCAATTCCAAAACCGATACCAGACGTTGGTGGCATTCCGTATTCTAACGCACGCAAGAAGTCTTGGTCGATAAACATCGCCTCGTCATC
>CALHBQ010000279.1 GCA_937930815.1 uncultured Saprospiraceae bacterium
CTTCTATTCAAAAGGATTTCAAAATACGCCATAAAGTTGCATCGAAAGCATTACCTTAAAGCCACTTTTCTATTAAGAAAACGTTATTTAACATGAACACGTTGAATTAATCGACGACTAACAAATAATTCTTAAGAACAAATTTCTTTCATGAAGGAATCAATCCTTTTTTTACTGTTCATTTTGCCGTTTTTGGTTTTCTCGCAAGACCGAGAACTATACCAACGAGGACATTTTGTGCATGATGGAGACTCCCTCCCCTATCGGATCCTTTTCCCAGATGGATATGATAAATCGAAAGATTATCCACTGGTCGTTTTTCTACATGGCGCAGGTGAACGGGGCAATAACAACGAATCGCAACTCAAATGGGGAGCAGATTTATTTTTAAAGAACAGAACCACCTACCCTGCGATTGTCGTTTTTCCACAATGTGCAAAAGAGGACTATTGGGCGAAAATCAAATACCGCGAAAAGAGAAATATTGGAAAGCGTTTTAAGTTTCCACTATCGGTTGGGAAGCCAACAAACAGTTTAAAATTAGCATACCATTTAATACAAAAATTGATAAACGAAGAGTCGGTTGACCCAAAACGGATTTACATCGCAGGACTCTCGATGGGTGGCATGGGAACCTTTGAAATGCTGGCGCGATTCCCTGATAAATTCGCAGCAGCCATTCCGATTTGCGGCGGCGGAAATCCGAATCATACTTTCAATTACGCGAAGAAAACCAGCCTTTGGATTTTTCATGGAGAAGCAGATCCTGTGGTGGGTGTACGGCACTCTCGACGTATGGCAAAGCAATTGAAAAAGTTCAAAGCGGATGTGAAATATACGGAGTACAAAGAGGTTGATCACCTCAGTTGGGTTCCGGCTTTTGAGGAGGTTGATTTTTTGAAATGGTTGTTTTCTAAGGAGTTGTAAATGAGTTATTACAAATTGTTAGATTTAATTAAACAGAGGATCGTTCAGTTTACTTATCTGCTAATAATCAGCTTGTTGCGAGTTACGAGGTGCGAGTGCGCTCAACTCGCACCCCGTAACTCGCAACAAAATAACCACTCATAAATTATTGAATATCAACGAATCAATCCTCTTACCCCTCCAACTCATCCACCCTCGCCATAAAAGTAAACTCCCGCTCCGTCATTTCAAACGCACAAAGATGTCCCAAACCAAATGCCCCATAAACGCAACCTGCATCAATATCAATCGCAGGGATATCATCTAACGTTTTGAGACTGTTTTTGATTTCAAGATAACGCGTTGGCGTATGACCATGAATGATCAATCGGTCGCCCAACCACTCTCTATCAATATCGTCATACCAATGCCGAATCCACGGCATCGCTTCCAAATCTGAAAAAGGCGTTTTTCCTTTAAAATTAAAACCAGCGTGTACCAAAAGATACTCATCTACCTCCATGTAAAGGTGTAAGGTCTTTATCCATTCTTGATATTTTTTAGGAATTTCGCTCACGTGCTGAATGCCGAAATTTTTACAAACACCCTCATAGGTTACATTGTACATGCTCTGATCTTTGATGGCCATAATGAGCATAACTTCGTGATTCCCCAAAAGACATTTGACGGAGTGACCTTCCTCCTGCAACTTCCAAATATGATCAATCACCCCTTTCGCATCAGGTCCGCGATCAAAGTAATCTCCCAAAATATAAAGCTCATCTTCTTTCGAAAAATTGATTTTTTTCAAAAGTGCTTTGAATGTTTTTGCACATCCGTGAATGTCTGAAATTGCGTATTTTTTCATTTTTTTAATAAAGCGTTTTTTTTAGAATTACCAAAGAATTATTCCTACACAAAACTATGAGCTACTTGTCTCCCTTTAGAGGGAGACAAGTTACGCTCAAAGTAAGCAGTGAATCAACCCCAATACTTCCAATCCGAAGCATTCTTCACCCCAATCTTCTCTCCCCACTTTTTCAAAATATCAACTGAGTATTGAGGAGGACACACATTGGTTTTGCCTTGCACTTCTCCGAATCTGATGGTTTCCTTTTCGTGTTGCAATTCAATGGTTACAACACGCTTGGTATTGCCAGATCTTGGATGAAGCTTCAATGACCAAATCGAGCTTTCCCCACTCATACATTCGTCTTGGTAACACTTAGCGACACAGTGTTTCATGTATCGCGCTTCCTCTATCAATTGCTTCGGATTGTTTAATCTCTTGATATAAACAATACCGCCGCCATTTGTTTCATGACGGAATCCTTCCAGCTCCATTTCTGGAAAATCTCGAATGAAAGCAGTGCGTTTGAAATCCGCAATATGTTGCTCCCACTCCTCACACATCCTCAAAACAGAAGTAAGCGTTCTACCTTTAAAATTGAAACCTCGAAACAAAGGAGGCACCTCATAAGTGTACATTCCTTTTTTGATTTCTTTGGTTGAAAACTCCAATTGATAATCAACAAATTCAAGGATTTTCTTAACCGTTTTCGAGTCAGATAAATTTTCTTTATTTGCGAAATGGATAAACTCAGACATCCAATTTCGTTGCTCGAAATCATTGAATGATTTGTTTGCCAGACAAAGTGCCAACTTATCATCTGCACCAATTCCCTTATATTTTGACCAAGCCAATGCTTTATAGATGCCCAGTTTTTCAGGAGCATTTCCAAAGAAAAAATTCATTTTTTTGGTCATTTTTACATCACTAAATTTATAAGCATGAATTCCTTTACCTGCCGCTACGGTCATCAACAATTGAATCCCTTTTGAGTCTGCATGGTAAAATGCCCTTGTAATTGTAAGCAATTGAAAAATTGAACGATTCACTTTGTATCCAACAAATAAATGCTCAAACAAGTCCTGAAAAACAATCTCCTCATTTGAAGATTTCGTTGGTTTCCAATCTTCTACTTTTCTAAAAACTCTTTCGCTTGCTCTCAAAATATTTGCAAATGATTGGAAGAATTTTTTACTAACGTTTTGTAATTTTTTGTGAATGACCGCTGCTTTTAATGCTTCTTTTTTTTGATGAGAATATCCCATCAAGTAATTTTGAAAAAACGAAATTTCCTCGTCGTTCCATGTTGTACTGATACTTCTTTTAGCAGCTTTCCATCGTTTATCTTTTTTGCTGCCATTCCAGTGCTCCAGTAAAAAAGCCAATTCCTTAATTGCATTTTTTTTGACTTTATACTTTCGCAAAACAGTGCTTAACTGCTGCTCTCGAAGTAAACGCTTTTGTTCGCGCTCCAATCTTTTTTTACGATTTGCCATTTTGAATAAATTTTAGAATAAAAAATCCAGTCTGCTATTGCAGAAATGAAATTCCGACCGCGGAGCACCCACGGTATTGCACTACTTCGTTCTAAAATATTGACACGCATGATTGAAAATTTAGGAGTCAGGGGCGAGGAGCCAGGTGACAGGGGCGCCATATTTTGGCATCGTACACCTTCTTCCTTTGCTACTGACATTTGTTATAATAGTAAAATCAAAGAAGCCAAAAGCATATATGCGTTGTAGCCTCTCTCCTGTCCCCTCTCTTCTCTCTCCTCAAAATAGTGGAGCGTCCGGGAGTCGAACCCGGGTCCGGAGAAAGTCCGCCTGCCACTGCGCAGGAAAACCAGGACTTATTCACGTTGGCCGTCAATGCCTGATTGCTAACTTTTCCGTCGATACCAATTTACACCCCATTTTTTCAGTTGGCAGTTTGCAGTCGGCAGTCAGCAACTACTCATTGCTTACTGCTGACTGCCAACTGCTGGAGGTGGGGCGTTTGCATGTATACCCCACTCAAGTCATATGTGAGCTATGGTAGCCTCTATGCTACAGCTCGATATTAAATTAAGCCACATTGATTGCACTCAATCTGCCCTTTGGCGATTGAATGGATTTTGAAATATCATGTTGTTCTAATTAGCTCTGGAACAAAAAGCATTTTGAAAATTACAGCTTCTCTTTGGGCTGTTGCCTGTCCAATTTTACTGGCAGACAAAAAGCTGTCAGTGTTGGTAGGCAATGCATTTTAAATTCTTATGCATCTATCACTTTTAAATAATGAAGAAAATTGTCGCGCGTGATTTTATTCACGTCACCTTGAACAGATAAATAGTCGAATTTAGTTCCATTCTGTTACAGATTATTTCAAATTTTTGGTTTTCAAATTATATTTAAAATAATTTTAATTTTATAAAATACTGAAAATCAATTTATTAAAAATATATTTCCAGAAAAACATTCTTTTTCAAAAACTTAAAATAGTTTTGAGCATTGTAATTGAATTGAATCAAAAGGTTATCATTTCGAAAGTTGTGCAAGCCATTTTGGAACCTACAACTTTCAACATCAAACATTCAACAAAAAAAAATATGGCACTTGCAGAATCAAATATGCTCCCAATCGGTATTCAAGCTCCTTCCTTTGAATTGCCCGATACCGTCTCCGGAAAAACGATTTCGTTAAACGATCTAAAATCAGATAAAGCGACCGTTGTAATGTTCATTTGCAATCACTGCCCATATGTGATTCATATCAACGAAACGATTGTTGAACTTGCTACCAAATATCAAGCAAAAGGCGTTTCGTTTGTGGCCATTAGTAGCAATGATGTGGAAAACTATCCACAAGATGGTCCTGACAAAATGAAGGCACATGCAGCCGCTGTCGGTTATCCGTTTCCATATTTATATGACGATTCGCAAGATGTAGCAAAAGCATACGATGCAGCTTGCACACCTGACTTTTATCTTTTTGATGGGAACATGGATTTAGCTTACCGAGGTCGTTTGGATAACTCCTCTCCTGGAAATGGTCAGCCATTGACTGGTGCAGATTTGAGTGCAGCGATTGATGCAGTTTTGGAAAGTAGAGAAATTTCGGAAAGACAATTCCCAAGTATGGGGTGTAATATTAAGTGGAAGTAAGAGTGATTGTTTGACTGTTATAATTGTTTGATTGTTGAGATTTCAACAATCAAACAATTATAACAGTCTTCCTAAATGATGTCCAATCACACGCCGTGGACAAGATGAGTAATTTCAAATTATTAGTCGCTCGTACTCATCGCTCACTAATTAACTGATCAACCATTAACTAATAAACTAACCTCACTCTTCCTCCCCATTACTCTTTCGTCTCTCCGCCTGTTCTGCTTGATAAGCAGCTTCTCTTTCTTGCTTTTTTCGATCGCTTTCACGCTCGTAAGCACGAATGATTTCTTTAACCAATCGGTGACGAACCACGTCTTCTGCACTTAGATTTACGCGCGCGATGCCATTGACATTACCCAACAAATCTAAAGCTACTTTCAAACCTGACTGCACTCGATATGGCAAATCAATCTGCGACAAATCACCAGTGATAATACATTTTGCAGAAGGTCCCAAACGCGTCAAAAACATCTTGATTTGTGCGTTGGTACAGTTCTGAGCTTCATCCAGAATCACGAATGCATCGTTCAAAGTACGACCACGCATAAATGCTAACGGCGCAATTTCGATGGTACGTTCTGTCATGAATTTATTGAGCTTATCCGCAGGAAGCATATCATCCAATGCATCGTATAATGGACGCAAATACGGATCAACTTTATCTTTCAAATCGCCGGGCAAGAAACCAAGATTCTCTCCTGCTTCTACAGCCGGACGCGTTAGAATTATCTTTTTAACTAATCTATTTTTCAAAGCACGAACAGCCATAGCAACAGCGGTATAGGTTTTACCCGTACCCGCTGGACCGATAGCAAACACAATATCATTCTCCTCACTTGCTTCAAAAAGGAATTTTTGATTGACCGTTTTAGCTTTAATTTCTTTGCCACCTCGACCATGCACAATCGTTGGATTATTACTTCCACTACTCAATTTAGTCTGAAATGGATTATCTCCATTCAATACATCTTCGACCATTTGTTTTGGCAATTCTTTATGTTCCCGAAGAAGGCGAATCATCAATTCAATCTTAGATTTTACTTTTTGGGCAGTTTTTTTGTCGCCAGATAGCTTAACTGTGTTGCCGCGAGAAGTGATGGCCACCTCTGGGTATGCTACACTTAGCAAATTTAAATTCTGATTGTTTCGACCATATAACGCTACCAAATCCAGGTCGTCAACCGTTAAATTGATTTCACTCAAATTATATTTGTTTTTTGTAAATAAGACGTTTAAAACATAAATAAGTCAATATTTGTTCCATTGTAAAGTTACTTTAATTTTCGCCACCAATAAACCCACATTAAGTTAAACGAAAGAAAAACTGCTGCTAGTAACCAACCTATCAGTGGTTTTGCCTCAATCGAGAACATGGTAATCAAGATGCCTAACGTGGCAAATGCAGACCAAATTATCTTTAACCTTAACATTCCTTTGAATTGGTCGTGATTTCCATTTCTACCTAAATAAGATTCTAATCCAATTCCAAACAAAGCAGCAGCAACCAATCGAGTCGTCATTGGATCGAAATACTCCCAACCAACAAAACCCAGAAATGTAGCAGGAAAAAGAAATAATGGAATAGCAAACAGTAAATCAATAATACAATGTGCAACAAACCATTTTTTTAAATTCTGAGGTACTTCTTTCATTTTCTTTTTTACAAAAATACAATTTCAATTCAATACCTTCGCAACATGAGTTCAATACACCAATTTAAGATAAAAGGCCTCCGTGAAGGAGAGATAGATTTTTCTGCTTTCGCTGGAAAGAAAATAATGATTGTCAACACTGCAAGCGAATGTGGTTTAACGCCTCAATACGAGCAATTGCAAGAATTACACGAAAACTTCCACGAAAAACTCGTTATCATCGGTTTCCCATGCAATGACTTTGGCGGACAAGAACCTGGCAGTGAGGAGGAGATTGAGAAGTTCTGCGTTTTCAATTATGGCGTTACTTTTCCTTTAACAGAAAAAGTCAATGTCGTTGGCGATGATCCACATCCTATTTACAAATGGCTCAGAACAGAAAGCCAAAATGGCGTCGAAAGCAGCGAAGTTGCATGGAATTTCCAAAAATACCTTTTGAATGAGAAAGGAGAATATGTGAAGATGGTTGGGCCGAAAGTAGCACCAGTTGAGGAAGAGATTATGGGTTGGGTTAATAGATAGTCGTCCATTTTTACCGATTAACTAATAGAAAAAGCCGTAAATTGTCAAAAATTCAAACAATGAATGTTTTAGAAATAAAGGATAGAATCATTCCTATATTAATTCGACATCAGATAAAGAAAGCTGGTTTGTTTGGTTCGACTGCAAAAGGCAATGCAACATCAAAAAGTGACATTGATATTTTAGTTGAACTTGGAACAAAGATTAGCTTACTGGATTTTGTGGGAATAAAATTAGAATTGGAAGACTTACTTGGTAGAGCGGTAGATTTAGTTGAATATCAAGCAATTAAACCTCGTTTAAAGGAAAGGATATTAGCTGAAGAAATCAGAATCTATGGCTAAAAACAAAAGAGACGAACTTATTTTTTTCGAAGATATTCTTGAATGCATCCAAAGAATTGAAGATTATACCGAAGGTCTTTCCGAAAAAGAATTTGAGGAAAATACTGAAAAGCAAGATGCAGTAATTCGTCGAATTGAAATCATTGGTGAAGCTGTCAAGAATATATCAAAAGTTACGAGAACAAAATATCCTAATGTTAGATGGAGAGAAATTGCGGGTATGCGAGACGTAGTTATTCATCAATATTTTGGTGTTACTGTTGGGCTTGTTTGGAGAGTGGTAACCTCAGATATTCCTGATTTAAAATCGAAAATTAAAAGGATAATTGAG
>CALHBQ010000280.1 GCA_937930815.1 uncultured Saprospiraceae bacterium
TAAACATTTTGAACGCCAAGATTGAGTTTGTGGGTGAGTTTCTTTTTCTTGAATGTTCCAAGAAATCCAACATCTAATCTGTGGAAATCGGGAAGCATGTATTGATTGACTGTACCGATCGTTTCTACTGGATCAATAGAAAAAGCTGCAATTGGATCGTAGAATCCAGTATCATCAAAAAACAAAGTCTGAGGCAAGCCACTTGTAAATTGCCAATTAACATAACCCCATATTTGAGAGGAGATTTTTACGTATGCGTTGGCAGCAATACCATGTCGTTGATCAAATCTAAATGGATATTTTACACCATTGTTTAGGTCATTAAATGTTCTTGTAGAAGTGGTGAGAGCGTAAGCAAAATCAGCTCGAAAGTGCTTTGATTGTAGCTCTGCTTCCAATTCGATACCGCTTGATTTTCCGTTGCCAGAGATGACGTCTTCTTGCCATGAGTAACTTATAATATTAGTCAAAGTAGGGAGTGAACTGCCTTCACGATACTGTAATATGTTCTTGATAAATTTCTGATAAGCAGAACCCTTTATTTTTAATCGGTCGGAAGGTTTATATTCCATTGTGAGATTGAATTGGTCGCCACTTTGTGGTTGGACATCGCCAGAAGCTGGAACCCACAAGTCGTTTGGAAAGCCAACTTCAGAGTAAGTCAATTGGTGTAATGCCTGCTCCACTTTCTCCGCTGAAAATAAAACCGAAAAAGAAGATATTGGCTGATATTCAAGTGCAATTTTTGGTTGGAATAAAAAGAAATTATTTTTTAATTCATTCTTTAAATCTTTTGATTGAAATAACGCCCCGCGCGCGCCGACATTTAAGCGCCATTTTTTAGTAATAGAAAAATCTTCATTTACATAAAAATGAAATTCCTCACTTTCTAAGGGATTATCAATTGTATCACTATATGCCTCAACGAAATAAAAATCATCCTCAATATCAGTTATTTCAAAGTCAATAAAATCTTCGGTAAATTTGGCGGAACCTGGTTCATATTTGATTTGATGAAAGCCAGCGCCAAAAGTCAAATGATGCTGCTTTCCCAAAAAATAATCGAAGTCATAATCAAATCCAATATCACGAATCTTTGACTTGAAAATTGAAAATCCAATTTCGGCTATACTAGTTGAGTCTGTTGTGAACTCATCAAATGTTGAGCGAGAAGTTGCTTTCGATCCAAAGTTAGAATAGCTTAAAGTAGCGTTAGAAAATAATTGATTATTCCAAATTTGATTCCATCGAAGGGAATAGATTTCATTGCCCCAGTTCAAATTGTAGATGAGCGAATCATCCGTAGGTGGTTCAAATTCATCTTCATAATATTGATTTTCAAAATCTGAATATTGATCGTTTCCACGATAAGCACTTACAAAAATTTTATGTTTATCATTGATGTGATGATGTAATTTTGCATTTATATCATAAAAATATTGATTGGATTCACCGCTTACCTCAAGGTATTCAGATTCATCTTCATAGAAATATTCTTTTCGTGATTGGCTGTAAGATTTAATGAAATTATCAACATGCGATCTTCTAAACGAAAGCAACAAACCGGTTTTATCTTTTACTAATGGTCCCTCGATTAATGCCTCCGAAGTGATATTGCTCACGGCTGCACTGCCGCCCCATTTTTTCAAACTTCCTTCCTTCAATCGTAAATCTAAAACAGAAGAAATACGACCTCCATGACGTGGATTAAAATTGCTTTTTGAAAATTTTGCATGTTGTAAAAGTGTCGGATTGAAAATAGAATATAATCCAAAAGTATGACTCGGACTATAAACTTTCACTCCATCAAAAAGAATTAAATTTTGGTCGGTATTGCCTCCACGTACATGCAGTCCACCCAATCCATCTGGGCCAGAAGTCACGCCAGGTTTTTTGTAGAGGTATTGAAAAATATCAGGCACGCCACCAGTCGCGACAAACGAATTAATTTTGTTGGTTAATAACTCTTCCGCATTATCTTGAAAGCGAGCATGGTATTGTTCTGCATTTTGAGAACTCAAAACGACGACTTCGCTGAGGTACGCTTCTGGTTCTAATTCAATGTTTAAAGAAATACTGGATTTTTCTTCGATTTCGATTTCTTTGGTTTTGTATCCAATGTAAGAAGCCGATATTTTTTTTATTTCGAAAGGTAATTCAAAACTGAAAAAACCATGTTCGTTGGTGTAGCCACCACTCTGTGTTTCCATATGAAAGACAGAGCCGTTGATGAGTCGCTCTCCAGTTTTGGAATCAGAGAGATAACCATAAATGCGTTTTTGTTTAGATAAAACGATGGTTCTATCAACTATCAAAAAATCAACTTTCGTATTTTTTAAAAGTCGAGTTAATACTTTTTTAATTGGCTCATTAACTGCTTTTATAGAAATCGTTTTGTCAGAAAAGTAGGAGGGCGTGAAGATGATTTCGTAATCACTATCTGCTGCAAGATTGAGTAGTACGTCATCTATTTTTTCGTTGGAGACTTCGAGATTTATTTTTTCGGTTTGGGTAAAACCAAAATTAGGGAGTAGAAAAATTAGGCTAAGAAAAAGTAAGGAGATTAGCGTGAAACCTGTCCCCCTTTGGAGGGGGATAAAGGGGGTGGAATTTTCGAGTTTGGTGGAAAATTCCTCCCCCGTCCTGCGGCCACCCCCTCCAAAGGGGGATAGTTTCCACGCAAAGAATCGCGAATAATCAAATTCTTTTTTTTTCGCGTAAGCGATTTTCCTATTTACATTCTCCATTTTTAAACAAAAATTTAGACTCGCTTACCACTTCAATCTCAGCTTTCACCACAGCAGCCACTTTTTCCAAAACAGCTCCCAATTCACCTGCTTTCATCACTGCTGAAATTTCACAATCAAAAATTTGCGGATTTTCTACTTTAATAGAAATGTCATAATGATGCTCCAATTGATTGACAACGGAAGCAAGTGTTTGTGCTTTAAATATGAATCGACCTGTTTTCCAAACCAAATCATTTGGCGAA
>CALHBQ010000281.1 GCA_937930815.1 uncultured Saprospiraceae bacterium
TCCAAAGCCTTTTTTATCTCTGGATTCTGAGCATACGTTCCATCACCCCACATGTATTGTATGTAGTTAATGATATTTGTAATTTCAATATTATTAAGAACTGGGATTGCTTCCATTTCATTATTAAAAACTTTACCATCAATCTGCAATTCTCCTTTTACGCCATTTCGAATGGTGCAGGCGATGACATTGTTTTTATTTTTTAAATAATCTGAATTATTGAGTGGTGGAATCAAATTTTGCAAACCTGACCCATCGGTCATGTGGCAGTTTGAACAAAAATTTACATAAAGGATTTCACCTTGTTGGTAAGGATTGCTCTGACAAGCAAATAGGAAGAGAAAAAAGGAAAGTGAAACCAGCCTTAAAGCAACAGTCATATGCGTTGAGATTTTAGAACCTCAAACATACATATCAAAAATAAGTTTTTTATTACTTAATGGGAATACCCAATCTTTTGATTTTTGTCAGGTATTATTCCGTCCTTTTGCATCAATGAAATGTACGTTCGGCTTCCTTTTATATTAATGTGCTGATAATCACCAAAGTCATCTGACCGCTCCATTGAACGAGAATAGTCGTAAACTTTTTTGTTAGTCGCTTTTTCAACTTGAGCAATCATTTCATCAAGATTGGTCAATTTTTCCGCGAATGGTTTGTAGTATGGACTCACTACCAATTTAACGTCAACTCCTTGACTTTCAGCGTATTGTACGGTTCGTTGAAGACTTTCTACCATTCTTGGAACCAATTTAACGGAAGGTGTATCAACGTTGATTAAATCATCTTTTAATCGTTGAGCAATCTCTCTATCGAGTAACCAATTGTTATCCAATTTATTTAAATAGAAAACAGAACGTTGGAAAATTTCTCCATTATAACGGAACAGGTGACTGAATTTACCGCCATATCCTACGGTCTTTTCAGTAGCAGTTACAATCGAATCAACTCTTGGCGAAAACGCGCTGTAAGCATTAAAACCAGCAATCAGCTGCGGATTATCTCTATCACAAATCGTAACATCAATTAACATTTGCTCAGGTTTACCATATTTTTCGAAATAGTCATTGACAAAAACCTCTGCAAGGGTCATTGGCATCGCGCTATAAGAAACATTGAAGGTCGATTTGCCAGTCATCTCTTCCATATAGGGTTGATAAAATGAAAGACCACGAGAATTTCCAACCAAAAGAATATCTGCTTTCGCCTCACCTTTATACAATCTCGAATAGCGGAATTTACTCTTCAAAACGATTTGCTCCAAAACGTATCCACCAACTCTATCTCCAATGAAGAAAAGCGCAATCAATCCTATAATCCAAAAAATATGTTTCATGTTCTTAATAAATTGGTACACGGTTGATGGTGCACGGTAAATGGTTGCGAATGTTTTTCGGTTAGAACCGTGAACCTTTTACCGTTCACCGCGAACCGTCTAAAATTAAAATTGAAAATAGATAAATGCATTGGCGCCGAAGGTTCCAAAAAATGCGATTATCCATAAAATCGTTGCAAACGAAACGACTCTGAATGCAGGACTTCTTTGAAGCAAACCGGCATAGTTTACTTTGAGGTCAGTTATTTCTACAAAGAGTAACATTCCAATCAAAATGAAACCAGAAGCGATTCCAAATTTATTGGTAACGTTGGCCCAATTGAAGTTTTCGAAGGAAGCAATTCCATTGATAACTTCCATGGCAATCGTAAAGTCAGGTGCTCTAAAAAACACCCAAGCCAAACAAGTGAAGAAGTAAACGATAGCAATATTGATTCCTGTTTGTCCAAATTTCGGGATGCGTAGGAAACGCATAAAAGCTCCAAAATATGGGCCTATCAATCGCTGAACGACTAAATACGAACCATGCAGAAATCCCCAAAAAACGAATACCCAACTTGCTCCGTGCCATAGGCCACCGAGTAGCATTGTATTCATGAGATTCATATAATTATAAGCCGTTTTTGTTTCCTTTTCTCCCTGTTTCATGTATATCCAGGTTCCAATGATTAAAGCGGCACAGATCCCGATGATGATCAAGGATTTGGTCAAAGCAATCGGAATCGCCATGAATACCAAAATGAAGAAAACAGAACCAAATCCACCTCCTCGGTTTCCACCCAAAGAGATGTATAAATAATCTCTCAACCAACTCGAAAGCGTAATGTGCCATCGTGTCCAAAACTCGCTAAAGTCTTTTGAAAAGTAAGGCGTGCGGAAATTATCAGGAAAATCGTAACCCATGATACGTGCCAATCCGATGGCAATATCTGAGTAACCAGAGAAATCACAATATATTTGGAAAGAGTAGAAAACTACTCCAATCGCCAATTGCATGGAGGAGTGAACCATCGGGTCAAAAAAGGCATTATCAACCACTAACGAGAGTGAATCCGCAACTGCTACTTTTTTGAAAAACCCCCAAAGTATTTGTCCAGTTCCACTGATAAATCTATCCCAATTCCATTTGATTTCTCTATCAAATTGAGGTAGAAACTCGGATGCACGGACAATAGGCCCAGCCACCAATTGCGGGAAAAAGGCAATAAAAGTGGCGAATTTTATAAAATCTCTTTCGACAGGTATCGCTCGTTTGTACACATCGATCGAATAACTCATTGATTGGAAAGTGTAAAAAGAAATACCAACGGGAAGGATGATTTTGAGCGTATTCCACGAGGGAACCATGCCCAAACCTTCGACCATGACGGCAAAAGAATCAGCGAAAAAGTTGAAATATTTGAAAACCGCAAGGAATCCGAGATTCATCATCATGGAGATGATGAGGTAGTTTTTTCGTTTAACGTCGTTATTTTCGTTTTCGAGTTTGAGACCAAGTTGGTAATCAATAACCGTCGATACGGCAATCAATCCCAAAAAGCGCCAATCCCACATTCCGTAGAAAAAGTAACTCGCAATCAAGCAAAGCCAAAGCCGAAATCTCCCTTTCAAATTGAAATAAAGAAGGAAGAAAACAACAATGAATGCTAAAAATTCAAGGCTGTTAAATACCATAGTATGATTCTCTTTTGCTGGAGAGGAGGTCTAATCCCTTACCAGGTGTTCTATTTCGTTTTTCCAAATGAGATACCCTTTCATATCGAGGTGTATTCCATCGTTCGTTAACTCTTCTCGTAGTTGTCCCTTACTGTCGAGAAATTTCGAATGCAAATCAACAAATTTTAATTGCTCTTTTGAAGCAATTGACTTAATTCCTTCATTAATCTGAAGGATATCTTTATTTTCAATCGGCATGGATTTTACTTCTCGGTTTATCGGAAGTAAACTTTGCAGTATCAGTTCAGTCTCGGGGAGTTCACTTTTTATTTTATCAATAATTTCTTGATAAAAACCAAGTATTTTGGTGGGGGAGTGGAATAGGAGATCATTGACTCCTATCATCAAAAATATCTTTGAAGGTTTTCCTTTTATGATGGGCGAAAGTCTTTTTAAAATCCCTTCTGTCACATCTCCAGAAATACCTCTATTTCTAACTTTGTTATTATCAAAAAATTCGTGCCAGTTACCGTTTGCGGTCAAACTGTTTCCTAAAAAAACAATATCTCCTTCATTAATCGGTAGATAATCGTATTGATTTATAATATGTTGATAGTTTCCGGCGACTTCATTGGTTTGTAATCGGTAGAGCATGAAATTAATTCCACCCAACCTTTTTACCATATAAAGAAGTCCAAAAATTAAAGCAATATTGAGTAAAATTGACCCGTAAAACACGCCTTTTTTCATTTTAAAGTTTCTTTGACATTACTTCGTCGATGGATACTTTTTTAGTGTGTTCCGTGTGTTTGAAATTTTTATTCGGATTACCCATTTTCAACAA
>CALHBQ010000282.1 GCA_937930815.1 uncultured Saprospiraceae bacterium
TTTCCATTCAGTTTTTTGTTTTCTTTTTCTACAAATTCTTTCGAATCCGTCTGATTGGATCTACAAGAAACTAAACCTGTGAAATGAATTGAAATGCCAAAAAAAAAAATGAATAGATATTTGAATTTCATGTTGTGTAAAATTTAAACAAGCTTTCAGATGATTGAGCGGGAAAGATACCCTTTTAATAAAAAACGCATCATATCAAATCAGATACAATGCGTTTTATTTTTTTCCTTTTAAGAACTAACCTTCTTCTGCTGCCTCATTGGCGATCGCAATTTTGTTAATTTCCTCAATTTCTTTATCAATAAAATAAAGGCTTTGGGGACCTTTTCCGATGATTTTTATTCTATCCAAAACGGTTCGCATTTGGTCTTCTTCTTCGCGTTGTTCCATGACGTACCATTGCAAAAATTCGAAAGTAGTGTAGTCATCTTCTGCTTTAGCCAATGAAACTAATTTATGAATTGACTTAGTCACCTTTTGCTCGTGGGCATATACTTCTTCAAATAATTTTTGAATAGAAGTGAATTTTGATGGTGGTTGTTTGATAGCAGGGGTCAGCGGATACCCGTCTACTTCACTCACATAATCAAAAATTTTCATCATGTGCATTTGTTCCTCTTCCGATTGGCGACGCATGAATTGAGTACAACCTTTCAAACCTTCTCTATCACACCAAGCCGACATCGAGAGGTATAAGAATGAAGCATAACTTTCCAATCCAATTTGCTCATTGAGCGCCTTTTCCATTTTTTTTGAAATCATGATATTCGATTTTGTAGGTAAAATATTTAGCTGAGGGGTCGTTTGAATCTTGCCTCAGTTCGCTTTAGAAACGACCAAAGACAATTTTTGTTTAGGAGTTTTTAGCCAACTTTCTTCTTGCAATTACGCCTCGTAGCCAATTAGGAACAATGATGACTCCAATCAATAAGTACGAATAATAAGCAAATAATCGCCATATAAAACTTATTACTGGTGCGATACCTATCGGAACAAAATCAGTTAAAAAGTTTCCAAAAACATATTCTACGAAACCAGCTCCTCCGGGAGTTGGGCTAAATATGATGAGTATAAACATTGCTTTGAGTCGAGTGTAAAGTAACGCCTGTGTTTCGAAGTCAAGCGAAATATCGACAAACGCAATAATCAAACAACTCAATAATATAAACCTACAAGACCAAGCAATGGCCGTAAAGAGAAAGGCAGAAAAATGGTAGCCGTAACTTCTATTTTTCATGTCCTCGGAAGTCAATACCATATTACTTCCCAATTCTATTGCTTTGCGTTGCCACCTTTTCAAAAAGCCGAAACTTGTGATGCCACCGAGTAATCTTTTGATTTGTTTTGGGTTAACAAAAAGCCCATAAAAGAAAAGAGACCCATAGCTAAGCATGATGCCATAAAAAGTCCAAAAAGAAACGCCGATAGCGTTGAGTTCTGTTTTTCCAACCAAAGAAGGATGTATCACGTCATTTCCTAAAAAGAAAACAAAGATTGGAATAAATAGCACGAAGAAAAGTGAATCCAAAACAACGGAGTAGATAACGATGGTTGCTGTTTTGGCTGCGGACAGTTTCTCTTGCGATAAAACGAATAAGGCTACCGCTGAACCACCAACACTCGTTGGAGAAATTGAAGTACTAAATTCCCAAATAAAAATCAGCTCAATGGATTTTTTCCAACCAAATTCTTAATCGGATAAGATACGAAGACGATTGGCGTAAGCCAAATGGCGAATGACCAAAAAAACAAGCGAAGCTAAAACCCAAAATAAAGTATGAGTGGACCAATTGATTTTGGCAAATTCTGCTGGATCAAATTGTTTCCAAAGTAAATAGGCAACCGCTCCCAAGCCAATGAGGATTGGGATGATGATTCGCGAAAACTTGATGGACTCAAGTACTTCCTGCTCTGCCTGTTCTGTCGAAGTTCGTTTACTCACTTTACTCTACAAATTTCCAACCTAATAAACCCTCTCTTATCTCTAAATCTATCTTTTGCCCCTTCAATGGTTCTTCAGTTAAATCGTTTAAGCGAATTTTTTCTAATTCACCATCTTCAAAAACAAAGATGAAATAATCTCCTGTTGACCAATGTTTTTCAGAAGTTTTCTTGGGAGATCCAATCGTTTCAACTTCAAAGATCTCATAAGATTTTATTTCTGAATCGTCACTAAACCATCGATTGGTAAGATTGGTGAGCAAAGGTGCAAAAAACAATGCCGACAAAAATATAAATACGAAAATTTTAAATTTTTCTGTCAAGTCTTTTTCTGGTTTGCCGACTATTAAACCTAGTGCGGCGCCCAAGATTCCAAAAACTAACCATGCTCTTTTAAATAAACTTTCAGATTGAAACGTATTTCCAAATTTTGATAATTCAAAAGAGTAAAGTACCAAAAGAATAAAAATTATTGCCAGAAGAATCCATGCGGTAATTCTTTGTTTCCAGTTGAGTTGATAGAACAATGGACGCGGGTCAAAACTTTCTGGCGACATTTTGGTTATGAATTAAGTTGATAATCGATGAAATTTAAGTCAAAGGTTAATATTTTTAACCAAAGTGACTTGAAACATTCAAATTTCATATAGATTTTCCCACATTAAATACCGAAATTGCGGTTGCAATTTTCCCTCAAGTTGTTGATTATTAATCTTTTAGATTCCCCTCAATATTTTTTTAGTGAATTAAAATTCACTAATTCATACTTTCTGAGAATACTATATATAATCCTAATTGCAGTACAATTTGTCTGCAATAAATATAATATTTTATTTTTCTCTGGAAAGGTTCTTTAACGAATTATCGTTTCAAAGAATGAAAATTAGACTTCTATTATGCGCACATGCATTATGGTCTTGGTGATGTTTTTTATTGGCACGATGGATTGCTTTGGTCAATTTGATCGTACTGCCAATGATGAAGTCAAACCTTACACCGGTGAATTTGGATATGGCGCCAACATGGGAGCATATCCACCTTGGAGGGATGAGAATCTTGCAAATATTGCTGCGGGTAACGATAGCCTTAATTTGCCTGGTTTTGGTATTAATACTTTTCGCCCTGAGCTACCTGAGCTTTTTGTCGAATATTGGGGATACGATATTAGAGTGGATGCCTTTGAACACTACGATAAATTGGGGATGAAAGACCATGTTCTTTTTGTAGGGCAGCCATCTCCAGAACATAGAGATTCTACTTTCTATTGCCCAGACCAAATGTCAAAGCTTTTCAAAAATTTATATACTCCCATCTGGGATAATGGTGAAAATGGAACACCTTATAACGATTCTAATTACTTCGCTCGATACATACACCTGCTCGCTGAAAATTACGGGGATCAGGTGAAGTTTTGGGAAGTTTGGAATGAACCAGACTTAGACGTAGGTGGCAACGCTCCGCTTAGTCCTGATTGGCCAGGCAATTGGTGGACAAATGACCCACCACCTTGCGAAGTGCATATTTTTGCTCCGATACATCATTATGTGAGAATGCTTCGCATCACTTACGAAGTTGTAAAATCGGTAGATCCTGATGATTATATTGCGGTAGGAGGCTTGGGTAATCCGAGTTATTTAGATGCGATTTTGAGAAATACAGATAACCCAGTTGATGGCTCTGTTACGGCGGAGTTTCCACACAAAGGCGGGGCCTATTTTGACTGCATGAGTTTTCACAGTTATCCGCACCTTGATGGAAGTATGCAAGGTTGGGATGACAACACAATGGACTTTGTATATTTCAGACATTCCGATAGGGCATTGGATGGGTTATTGGATAGAAGGCAAGATTTTGAAGATGTTCTCACCAAATATGGCTATGATGGAAGTGACTTTCCACAGAAAGAATGGATTCTTACCGAAAGCAATATTCCAAGGATTTCATTCACACCTGGTTTTATTGGAACTGCAATGTCTCAAAGAAATTTTTTAACCAAAGCTTTGGTCTCTCTTCAACAACATGATGTTCGCCAATTTCATGTTTATAGTTTAGCTGATGTCGAACCACTTGACTCCGCCAATTATGAATTTGAAGTGATGGGATTGGTCAAGAATCTTACAGGAACAACTCCTCATGAATACGAACTAACGGAAACAGGTATTGCTTATGGTTCTTGTGCTACTGTTCTTAGTGGTTACAGATTTAATGATACGTTGAGTCAACAACTCCATATTGAAGATTCAGATTCTATAAGAGGTTGTGCTTTCTCAAATGCAGACGAGGAGGTAATGTATGTACTTTGGGCCAAAACATCGATCGATAGTTCTGAATACGCCTATCAACTTTACAATTTTGATGATTCTTTGAATATCGAAAGTTTGGAACGATATCCTTGGCATTATTTGACTTCGAAAATGACGGATACGATTGCTACTCTGGATGTGCCTTTGACAGGTGAACCCGTATTTTTGAAAGCAGTATTTAAAGAAGAGATGCAAGACACGATGATCCAAGATACTACGATAAAAGACACAGTTAATTCAATTGTGAATACTATTGTCTTGGACAAAATCAAAGTTAATGTTTATCCCAATCCAACTCAAGGTGATTTTACAACGACTTTTTATTTGAAGAAATCTGATAGAATAACCGCTTCTCTTTTTGATGTAAATGGTAAAATGGTAAGAGAAGTTTTCAAAGAAAAGAACTTCAATAGTGGAGAAGTCTCATTCAATACTGAGATAGCAACACTGTCTGGTGGAATATATTATTTGAAAATAAGTGGAGAAAAACATCGAGCAACAGCAAGAGTTGCCATTTACTAAAAAAATACGGGAGAAATACCCTCTATCGTTTGTTCAAACCATTTTACTGGTGCTTGGTTTTTATCACCAGTCTGCGTATCGCATTTAAAAAAGAGATAGTACAATTGAATTGAGCGACCCAATCTGTTCATAAAAGCTTTCAATCTTTCCTTTCCTTTTTCTATATCCTTTTTTATATTTAATAAAATCCAGATATGGTAGGCTTCATCGTGGAATTCGATGATGTCCAGTAATTTTTCATCCTCAATGACATTGTCCATGTATTGGCGCGCAAGCACGGCGTGGTGCTTTGTCCAATCTCTCGGAGAACCTTTATGTTCCTTGCATTTGAAGGTATCATGAGAGAAAGCAATCAAACGAAGTTTCGCTCGATCTTCGACAGAAATATCTAACTTATCAATATTATCCAAAACCTCTCTGATGTGGTAAATGACTTGTCCTTCAGGATGCCCAAACCTTGGCGTTCCCCAAAATAAACCAACTTGAAAGCAGGCGCATTCAAGCAATTGAATCTCAAGCGGAGTTTCTGGTCTTAGAAAATCGAAAATAGCAGTGTTGTTCCCTTGTTCTATTTTTGATAAACTGAATCCCCCGTTTGTCCCTCTTTGAGAAGACGTATTCAGCATTACATATTTTGGTTAAGGCTTGGTTTGTTAATTACCGTGAGACAAAGGTAATAGATAATCAACTTTAATTCAACTACCCAGAATGTAGAGATTTGTCATTTTTTTGTCTCCAAACAATAAAGGCAATCAGCAATAAGACTAAGAAAATTCCAAAAAGATACATAGTATTACTTCTAATAAAAGTATTTTTTTCTGCCATCTCAATAGCATTCATATTTCCGATAGGAATAAAACCTGCCCAAAAGTGAGGATGTGTATTTCGTTCTTTTTGGGTTTTAATAAAATTGGTTTTTGCAGCTTGTAAGGCTTCATCCTTAGGCATTCCTTTTCTAAGGTTGGCATAAAACTGAGTCATTAATTTAGCAGAGAACCGATCATTGATTTGCCAAAGTGTCGTGATGATACTTTTTGCGCCAGCATAAGAAAAACCTCTTGCCAAACTCACGATCCCTTCCCCTGATTTAAACGTCCCAATGCCTGATTGACAAGAACTTAAAACGACCATTTCTGCATTTAAAGAAAGATTGTATAAGTCTTTTAGATAAAGCAAATTATTCATTTTTCCTTCCTTTTTAGAAAAGGCTAAAAATGAATTTCCTTCTAATTTCTCATCGGCAAAGCTGTGCATTGCCAAATGTAACGTACCATATTGACCTGCATTTTTTTGAAATGAGGCAACATTAGCTTCTTCAGATAAATACAAATAACCACCACAACTTTCTGCGATATTGACGGCTTCTTCTTGGCTATATTTTAAGTCTTTTATCGGTAGTTTTCGACTTCCAAATCTTACTGAGTAATCTTCAGAATAAGAAGGCGCAAAGACACCTAAAAGCTTTTCTGCTTTTGATTTGTGAGGGCGATTCCACTCTTTGAGTAAAGTCGCTGAATAGGAATAACTCAATTGATACTCGGTTCCAAAGTATTGATGGCTTTTAAATTTTCCAAAGTCTTTTTTCTTTGGCAAGTCAGTTATCAAGGCATCAAAAGGAAGATTGCTCAAATCTCCAGATGGAATAATGATTAATCTTTTACTCAAATCATTTTCGATTGGTTTGATCAAGGACTCATAAAGAAGGTATCCATTTTCTACAAAATTTAAGTTTTGTCCTTTCTTATCTAAGGGATCAAAATTGGCAATGCTATTTTGAAATTTTTCTACCCAATTGTTAAAATCATCGCTTTTATCAACTTTGAAAACTTTGAATTTTTCTTTAGAAAGTAAAAACACAAAGACAGATTTTTTACCAACAAAAAACTCTAATAAAGAGGTATTAGGCGGCAATAAAACATCCTTGATGAAATCATAGGAAACAGTTTTGGAAGAATATTTCAGATCGAAATACTCTGGGTAATATTTCTCATAAACACCTAAGACTTCGTAATATTTTTCTTTTTGTTCAAAAATAGATTGGCGGGTAGCGTCTATCATTTTTGAATTAGCAACATCTTCTTGGTCCAACTCAATAAGCTGACTTTCAAGCTCACTAATTTTTACTTTTATATCACTTTCTTTCTTTAAAAGTGAATCAGGAATGCCTGCAAAAGCAACCGCTTTTCCTCTGACAACTGATTCCATCAAAAAAGCATTTTGGCTTTTTTCGGCGATTTCTAAGGCTCTTTTTAAGTGTTCTTCGTCTTTTTTCAATTCATAAAGCATGTAGTTTGCTTCAATTGCTCCTTCAAAAGCACCATAGTTTTCTCGTATTAAAATCTCTTTTGAAATCTCTTCTCTGAAACCTGATTTAACATGAAACAAAAAGTCAATCGCTAACTCATTAAATTCCTTTGACTTTCGCAATAGCGATGGGTCGTTTTGGGATTTGTACATTTTGAGATGATCGTCGGCATAGTGAATTAGTATCTCAATTGCCGAAGAAGGAAGCTTTACACCATCAAAATTATTTTTATTTAATTCTTTAAAATTAACTAATTCGAATGCTTTACGATAGGCCTCGTAACCCGCCTCTTTTTCACCAGTTTCAAAATGAATACTTCCTACCCATTTATAGGCAGATGCTTGATATGGTAGCTCTGTCTCTCTATTGTTTTTCTTGAAAAATTTTATCGATTTTGAAAAATGATGAATTGCTTTGTCAAACTCTTTTGCTGTAGCGTAGCTTTCTGCCAAGTTTCCATGAAATCCAGCTAAGATGTGGCGATAGCGCTCATCTGAGTTTTCGATAATTCCAATTGCTTTTTTGTAGTTTAAAAATGCACCTTCGGAGTTGCCAATATCATCTTCACAATTGGCAATATTGTTAAGAATCATTGCCTGCCAAATCTTTGAACTCTTTTTCAAAGTCAGTTGGGTGGAAAGCGCCTTTTTGTAATTGGTAATTGATTCTTGAAATTTACCTCTTCTGCGATAAATTATGCCCAAGCCATTGTAGGTTTTAGATAGGTTTTTACCACAATTCTCAGTTGGGCAGTTGACGAGCATTCGCTCAGATTCTTTGTATAAAGTAGTAGCAATATCAAAGTCACCCAATCGACGCAAGGCATCTGATTTGATCAAATAAGCATTCGATAAAATCGCCGAAATTGAATTTGTAAGTTCCTCTTTCTGTAACTTTGAAATGGGTTCTTCAAGTAGTTCTATACAACCTATAAAATCTCCTTTTCTACTTATGTTGAAAGCAGAATCAATTATATTTTTTATTGTGGTCGTATCTTGAAAATAAGTAGTTCTGGCAGAGGCAGAAATAGAAAAAAATATAATTAAACAAATTAGTTGGCATCTCTTTGACACTGGGTTCGTAGTTTTGTTGTCTTTCGTTTGTTTTGTTTGGAACTCAAAAAACAGCATTTAAATACTTTTTTAATAGAATACTGCTAAATTTAACGCTTCCTTATTTACTTTTAGAAATGAAAAACAAAATAATTACATTGTTGGGTTTTTGTTTTTTGGTTTTGTTGCCAAGCTATGGTCAAAAGCTTGATAGTAGTTATTTTGAAGAACCTATTGCTACTAACAAAATTGACAGATCTGAATGGAAATCAATCGTAAATGGCATTGATTTTACTGAAGTAAATGAGGAAAAAGAAGAGGAAGAAAAAGATTGTGAAGAAAAAGAAGAATCTGCAAACTGGAATTCTGCGTTAATAGGCGGGATTCTTAAGTTTGTAATTATAGCTTTAGGAATTGGTTTGATTGTTTTCATTTTAGTAAAAGTCCTCTCTACGGATAGCATTTTTGCAAAAAAAGACAAAAATATTTCAGGCAAAACCGCTATTTATGACTTGGAAGAAATTGAAGAGAATTTGCTGGAAACTGAATTAGACGGTTCGATTCAAAAAGCGATTCAAGATGGCAACTTTGCCCTCGCCATTCGACTTTATTACCTTTCGATTATTAGAGAATTATCATTGGCTAAAGCCCTTGATTGGAAAAAAGAAAAAACCAATTTTCAATATTTAAGAGAATTGAATAATCATCCACTCAAAGATTCCTTTAAAAATGCGACCAATGTTTTTGAACGAATTTGGTACGGCGAGGAAGAACTTCCTGTAGATAGGTTCAGAGCAATTGCACCTGAATTTGAGCAATTGTTGAAGGCGTCAAGAAAGAGTCTTTGAACCTAAAATTAGGTTCTTTGCTCATCCGTTCTCGACTTCGCTCGAACTACGATTTTCCTAAAATATCATTTTATCAAACCCCAAAACCGTTTCAAATCCTTTCTTTTTAAAATAGGAAAGCAACTCCTCGCTTTTATCAAACGGATTGGTCGCCATCACAAAATCACCTCCCCATGCACCAAGTGATTTTATCTCTCCTTCAAAATCTTTAAAAAATAGGTCTTTTGCTCGCGACTGTTTGATAGTTGAACTGACTATTTGCTCGTGTTCCCGAATCACATAATTCAAATCAAAAATGGAAGGGTTGTTCAAAAATTCGTGCGTCAGATTGGAAATTTCAGACAAAAGCGATTCAACATTTTTCGAAACCTTTCGATATTGCTGAATGCCCTCTCGGCTATTCTGTTTTTGATTGAGATGTATAAAAAATAATCTATCTGCAAAAGCAGGTTGGTAGGCACAGGTTTTCCAAATTGGTTTTTGATTTTCGATTTTATACAAAATAGGGGAATCAATACCTGCGCAAGCAAGGTCGTAACCGCTGCCACCAAAAGTCAATTTCAATAATTCAAAAGCATCGACTTGCGCCCACTCCGAAAGGCAATGTAGCAAAGTTGAAGAACTACCCAATCCCCAATTTCGAGGAAATTCGAGCTGCATTTCTACCTCAAGACCAGTTTTGTTATTTAGAAAATTTGGATTTAGTTGTCGAACAGCTTTGAGTATTTTTTGCAAATAAGTCAACGCTTCACTCGGCTCTTTTTCAAGGATTTCAAAATTTGAAATTTTAAAATCTCCACTCAACCACAACGAGCCATCTTCATTGAAACTTTTCCAACTCAAAACATCTTTTTGAGCCGTTTTAACCACCTTCAAGGATTGCCCTCGTTTGGTCGGCACAGCTAACGCTTCTGCTCCATCGAGTACAAAATACTCTCCGGTTAGCAATAACTTTCCATGTCCGTAAAATGATTGATTGGTCAAGAGTTATAAATGCTTTCTGATAATTGCTTCTGCGTCCGCCAAAGCCACATCCAATTTATCATTCAATAATTTCATGTCAAATCGTTCTGAGAAGGTTAACTCTCTGCTGGCTTTTGCGATGCGTTTTTTTAGACTTTCGGGGGTTTCGGTATTGCGACCTTTTAGCCTTTCAAATAAAACTTCTTCTGATGGTGGATTTACAAAAATGGCTAATGCTCGATCCCCGTAAACCTTTTTTATATCCAAAGCCCCTTGCACATCAATGTCAAAAACGACTTTTTTACCATTGTCCAACAATCGTTGGATCTCAGATTTCAGTGTCCCGTAAAATTGATCTGCGTAAACTTCTTCCCACTCGACAAAAGCGTCTTCTTTAATCAGTTTTTTAAAATCATCAACTGACTTAAAATAATAATCCACGCCGTCTTTCTCGTGCGAACGTCCTTTCCGAGTCGTTGCCGAAACAGAAAAATCCAGTGCATCAAAAGTTTTGAGAAGGTGCTTGACAATAGTCGTTTTACCCGCACCAGATGGTGCCGTAAAAATGAACAAATCGACTTGTGAAGCTTTTGGTGGATTAAACCACGTTTGCAACTTGCTCTTTAATTTTCTCCAGATCATCTTTCATTTTTACAACGAGCCTTTGCAAACCGGAGGAGTATGCCTTTGCCCCTAATGTGTTGATTTCTCTTCCCATCTCCTGACCAATAAAACTCAATTTTCTACCTTTCTGAATATTTTTGGTGTCTGCTAATTGTTCCAAAAAGTATTCACAGTGTTGAGCTAAACGGCTTTTTTCTTCGGAGATGTCAATCTTTTCAATATAAAAAATCATTTCCTGTTCAAAGCGATTTTTATCAATATTCTCGCTTCCCAGATATTCAGTTAAATTTTGATTTAAGCGCTCACGCATTTTCTCAATTCGCTCTGCTTCAAAAGGTGGCACTTCGCTCAAACTTTGAATGATGGAGTTCACGCGCTCTTTCAAATCATCCTCTGTAACTTTCCCCTCGTCCATTCGGAAATCACTTATCTTTTGAAGCGCTTCTTTAATGGTTGTAACGACCACTTTCCATTCTTCAGGATCCAACTCCTTTCCAGACGGCCCTACTACATTCGGGATTCGCATGATGGAGGTGATGTAATCCGTTTGCTCAATGCCCAATTCTTCAGACATTTCCTTCAATTCTCTGTAATAAGCTTTGAAAAGATTTCTATTAATAGAAAAATCTGCTTCGCCCTTTGCCGAATCTGTTTCTATCAACAAATCAATCTTACCACGATGCATTTTATTTGCAATGATTCGCTTCAATTCTCCTTCTTTTTCTTTGTAAGTAGCAGGAACTCGAAAGCGAGTATCCATAAATTTACTATTCAAAGAGCGGATTTCCACACTTATAGTTTTGTCTTTGTAAGTGCCAGAAGCCCTTCCATAACCTGTCATTGATTGTAGCATTCGTAATTGTGCTTTTAATGAATGCCAAAGATAATTATTAAAATCACTTTAGTTAATTCTGCTCTCTTAGTTATACGAAAGACTCCAAAACCAACCTTTTAAAAGAGAAAAGCCTCTTTGAGTGCACAGCCAACAAATTCATTTCCTCAAAAAATTTGTATTCAAAATAGCATTACATAATATTGCCAGCACAAAATAACATCGATGAAAAATTTTATCATTTCAACTTTACTGATTTTCTGTTTTTCAATGACCGCTTTCGCGCAAACCTCTTTTGGGTTTCGTACAGGTCTTAACTTTAATACCTTCCTTGGTGAATTAGAAGAAGGCGAGGCATTTGGGACCAATACTGGTTTTCATATCGGCTTGGCATTCAATCAGCAATTCACCGATATCTGGGGCGTAAGAGCAGAATTGGTTTATTCTCAAAAAGGGGCTTCTAATACTTATGATGGAATTTCTTCTGTGGTTTTAAGAGATAGAAACGACCGTCCAATTACGCATTCTGGCATGGCAGATATCGATCTTTCTGTTACAAATACATATGTAGATCTGCCGTTATCTGGTTATGGTCGCGTGACCAATTGGTTAGAGGTTTCAGTGGGTGTAGTTCCTGGTTTTTTGGTAGCAAGTAGAGGAACAGGAGAGCTTGCTTTAGATGCAAGTTCGCTTAACGAAGGGTTGGCTTTGACTTTAGACCATAATTATTACCGTGATAATGCAGGTGAAGTTCCAGAGAGTGCCGAGGAATTAATTACTGTAAAAGAAAGAGCAACGGCTAAAGAGTTAACGATTCCGAGTGCCTTAGGTGCATACACTTTTCAAGAAGCAGACAACGGAAGTCTCTACAATGTTTTTAATTTAGATGCCGTATTTGGTCTTTCTGTTTTTGTTAATAAAGGACTTTTTATTGGTGGACGGGTACAATATGGCCTCTTAGATGTTACGAACAATGACGCTGATTTCTCTTTTGGAGATATTACAGCTTCGAGAGCGGACAAAGATGTGAACTTAGTATTTCAAGGCTCTGTTGGGTTTAATTTTTAGCATGCTTTAACTTGGTGACACGAATAAGCAAAAAAAGGCTTTAGCCGAACATAGAAAGTGTTCAGCTAAAGCCTTTAATTTTTAGAACTACCCTTTAGATGAAATGTCTCTCTTCTTCTAATAAAAACCATAGTTTCTTACCATTTTCTCAATAACCCAAACAAAAAAACATAGAATAGATACTTGATTACGGTTTGCGTTACCTATTTTTAGGAAAAATTCTATTAAAATGAGAGGGCTTATCAACGGGGCGTTCCGGCAATATTATAAATTGCGGATGGGTCGAATTGACCACTTCCGCAAACATCCGCACCTTGTGCAGGCCGCTCTTTTTGAAAAGTTCCTTCTGGCAGGTCGCTCGACCGAGTGGGGTAAAGC
>CALHBQ010000283.1 GCA_937930815.1 uncultured Saprospiraceae bacterium
TTTCTCATCACGTAGAATTGTTTTTTACGCACCAAATCCAAGTTTGGGACCTCTTTATCGAATCCACGAGGCGTTGTTTTTACACCTTCGCCGAGTAGTTCGCCGTAGTATGATTTGAATTTTTTAGCCGCTAAAATTTTCTGAATGGGTTCGGGGTTGAGGGAGAACTCTTTTCTAATACGCAATAAATCCTCCTTGTTCGGTGCATAGAATCCGCCACCTACTCCTGAATTGCCAGGTTCAATTCCAAAATAATAACCACCTCTTCGTTCTGCTCCTAACCTGTTTAGGGTTGCGTGTAGATATTTTTTATAAGGCGTTTTATCTTTTGAAAAACGAACATCTCGGTATATTCGATAGACTTTTGCCTTATCAATTGTGTCTTTTTTATCCAATTCTTTTTTTACTCCTCCAACAAATTCTTCCATGTTTTCTTTTGCTGCGATATACCGAGATTTATTTTCATTAAACCAAGGTTTGTTATTGTTCTTCGCCAAATCTTTGAGGAAGTCGAGCGTCTGTTTTTTTATTTGCATACTATTTAATTATTATTTATGCGAATCAGAAGTTGAAAAATCGCTTTTGCTCTTTCAGTGCAAACTAAGCCTGAAAGGCTTTTATCAAATAGCGTTGGGCACCGCCCAACGAGATTCAATTGCTATTATTTGAGCCCTGAAAGGGCGAAAGCAGTACTATCAACTCCTGTCGCATTATTTATTGAATTACTTGAATGAATATGATTGAAGTTTTATTCATATATTTTGACTCCTTTTAAAATTGATTTATCGTAACACAAAGATTTGAAATCGTTGAAATATTCTTTTTTGGTTTCACCTTCAATAATTTCATCTCCGTCTTTATGAATATATTTGTAAGCTATTTTACCATTTTCAAATTTATAGTTTTCAAAGACTCCATATTTGCTTGAATTAAAATTGTACCCAATCCTACCAAAATCTTGACTTAGTTTTTTTAATAAGTCCAGCAAGTATGTTTTTGTCTTTAAAGGGTCATCTAATTTGTCTCCAAATTTGGCAGTTAAGTTTTCAGGTTGACCAATTAATGTTATCCAATTGCCATAATATCTTACCAGAAATTTTTTGGAATCATAACATTTTTTGACAGCCTCTTCCCAATTTGATTCTCCTATTTCTTTCAGATTTAGTTTATTGACCACTTTATTAATATCCCAAGTTGGAAATGTAATAAGACCAATATGTTCAGACACTTCAATATCCGTGACTTTTTCCTCTTGTAAATTGAAATATTCTTTATCTATTGCTTTTTGATACTTTCTGAAATTAAATTCTTTAGGCTGACCATTGTTATCAAGAATGTAAAAAGTTGCGTTTAATTTTTGGCATATGATATTTATGTGCTTAACAAATTCTCCCATAAACCTTTCTGGAAAAGAGGAGAATGTTATTGCATTTCCCTCGTGAGGGTTATGCCAAAGGTGAATGTAAAATGATGGGTTTTGAATTGAATACAAATTAAATCTTTCTGGATCAGTCTTAGATGATTTTAAATTATCTAATTCTTCTACGATTTGAAGCCATTGCTCTTTTTTGATTCCTTTACCTTTTTCTAAATATTGAAATTGCCATTCTTTATAAATCGGCGCTTCTAAAGATATGTAACAACCCATTATTCTAATTGTATATTTTTGCAAATTTAATAGATGAACAAATTTAGTAAAACAATCTGAATGAAAGAGGTGAGAGTGGCAGTGGCTTTTCTCAAAAGGTTTATATTTTTAACCCGTTTAAAACTATATCATGAAAATAACCGTCAAACATAAAGGCCAAAAATACCGATCGAATCTATCGAAGCCAATCGACATTTCAATTCCAATAAAAAATGGAATGGAGAACCCGAATTGTTTTTATGCGCCAATGCCTGAGTTTGAACCTGTGCGAGCAGAAGACTTTGTTGGTTCAACGGAAGAGGGTGGAGGAGTCAATTTTTTTAATATCAAAATGAACCCACACGGTAATGGAACACATACTGAGTGTGTCGGACATATCTCAAGAAAACGTTATTTAATTAATGATAGCTTGACTTCTTTTCATCATTTTGTTAAATTGGTTTCGGTTTTTCCAATGAAGCAAGAAAATGGGGATCGAGTGATTACGAAGGCACAAATGGAAGCCGTTTTTTCAAAAAATGAGACACCTGCCATTGCGATTCGCACGCAACCCAATGATGATTTGAAACGTACGACTAATTATTCAGCGGCCAATCCGCCGTATATTCATCATGAAGCTATTGAGTATTTGGTCGAATGCGGCGTAGAACACCTATTAGTAGATTTGCCTTCGGTCGATAGAGAAGAGGATGGCGGCAAATTATTGGCGCATAAAGCCTTTTGGAAGTACCCCGACATAGTACGCAAAAGTAGTACGATTACGGAGCTTTTTTATGCCTCAAATGAAATCAAAGATGGACTCTATTTGTTAGGTTTGCACATCATCTCTTTAGAATTGGATGTAAGTCCGAGCAAGCCGGTTTTGTACAAGTTGAAGAAGAAATGAGTAAATCACACAATTTGTTGAACTTTTACTTCGAGAATTGATTTAATCATTCAAGCATTCTATCATTTATTCATTATCAGACAAATGCAACATTTCAAAACATATCATTCACCGATATACAGAGGCTTCAAGGCAATTGAAAGCGCTGACTATCGCGAGGTGGTACGTTATTTTGAAAAGCATGAAAAGTCAATTGTTCAATTGGAGTTTGATGAATATTTTGAAATGTTGGTTTCGTACACCCATTCTTTATTTGAGATTGGTTCTTACTCCAAACACGTTCTGATGTCAGATGTAGTCATCGAAGCGTCCATTGAGCAAAACGTTCAATATTTTCACGGAGAGGATGTATTTTACAATATGCTTTTTAGAAAAGCAGCTTCCTTTTATAATTTATACGAACATGACAAGGCAGAGCACATTTTGAAAGAACTCATCAAAATTGACCCTTTCAACAATGAGTCTATTGCATTTTTGAAAAAATGTCTACACGATCGAAAGAGTAGTTTGATTAAAAATATGAGAGCTGCTGCGATGGTACTTTTTTTGCTGACGCCAATGATAATTGCAGCTGAGGTTTTATTTATCAGCCATTTCTACCCACAATTTGAGCCATTAGTCAGAACCGTTTGGATGATTACTTTTTTGGCAGGATGGGTTTGCTATTTATCTGGCGACCTTTTGCATCGTTACAAAGAGACGAAAAAAGTAGAACGATATGTCTCCGATGCCAAAGCCCAGAAAGATGAAAACGAGAAATTATTTCTCCATTCTTAAAAATAACCTGCTTTTACTTTTTTGAAGTATCCACACCTCCTTTCAAAAAGTCCTGATAAGATTTAAGTTTACCCCATTCGCCTTTGGCAGCCATTGCAGCTTGTTCTGGCCAAGTCGTTGGGTCGTGCATTTTGTAGCGAGAGCCAGCATCAGAGAGAATCTTTTTCAATTTAGTTGCTTTCGCTTTACTCAATTGTTTGAAATTTAAGATGCCATTGTCGTGTAGCAATTGCTCGATTTTAGGCCCAATTCCCTCGACCTTTCTCAAGCTTTCTTTTTCTACTTTTTTAACTGGTTTCTTTTTGGCAGGTGCTTTTTTTATGGGCGCAGCGACCACTTTTGCTTCTGCTTTTTTAGGCGCAGGAGAAGATTTTCGTCTAACAACTCTTTTGGTAACCGTAGGTTTAGGAGCTGTTGCTTCAACTTTTTGCTGAACAACCCTTCTGACGACATTTGTCGGGATCGGAGCGGTTCCGTTTGAGATAGGTGTTGGAGCAGGGGCAGCCATCGGTATAGGTTGGTTTTCATTTGCTTTCTTTAAAGCGTCTCTTTCTTCCTCTAAGTTTTTTAAAGCCACCATTGCAGTTGCCAAATCTGAGTTGGTTTTGGTCAACTTTGTTTTTAAAGTATAAACCTCCACATTGGTATTTGCGCTAATTTTATTTTCGGAAGCAGAGGCCAATTCGTTGTTTTTGGTTTTTAGTCCAAGTATCTGATTCTCAAGGCCTTCGATATTTTGTTTATGGTTGTTGTTCAAAAGACTGATGTCTTTTACTTGGTCTTTAGCAACCGCTAATTCCGCCATGTAATCATCTTTCTGTTGCGAAATGACTTCCAAATCTTGGCGAAGTTTGATGTTGGCTAAACCTGCTTTTTTCAAATCACCTTCCTTCAATTCTATTTCTTCTTGTGCTTTGGTAAGCGCAGTTTGATGTTGTAAGGCAAGTGCTTTTTCATTGGCGACTTGGCGCTCCAATTGTTTTACTTTATTTCTCCAAATCAACCAAGTGATAATCACTCCAGTAACAAATGAAATTAGAAGAATTGCCCAGGCAATTGATCCTTCTGGTCCGTTTAGTAGTTCTGAAATTTGGCTTGAATTTCCCATCTTTAGGTATGTTTTTTATGCCTGCCCTTGTAATAGGCTTGTGTAGTTTTTAGAAAAAAAGTGGATTTCAGGTAGTGTTATTGGTGTAAATGTATGAATTTCAAGACATTATACAAATTTTTAGGTAGGGTTGCCTCGAAACTGCGTGTTACTTGTTTTTACCTTTATAATATAGTGTAGAACAATTCTCTTTAGTCAAAATGTTCTTTGCTACATTTTGTAAGTCAATATTGGTGAGAACTTGATATTTTTCAGCTTCTTCATTTATCAGATTAGCATCACCCAAAACTTCATAAAAAGCGAGGTTCATCGCTTTGTTTGTAATATTCATTTCAGTAAAAACCAGCGTACTTTCAATCTTGTTTTTTATTTTTTGAAATTCCTTTTTAGGAACTTTCCAACGACGCAGTTTATTGATTTCTTTCCAAATCGCAGTTTCCAGTTTTTCTAAAGAAACACCCTCAACAGGTTTTGCTTCTATGATCAATAAACCTGGGTCAATGCTTCCTGTAACATAACAATCGATAGAAGTTGCGAGCATTTGTTCTTTCAACAAACTTCTATACAATCTGGAGGATTGCCCATTGCAAAGGATATCCGATAACAAATCAGTCGCGTAATAATCTTTATGAATACGAGCCGGCATATGAAAAGCCAAATAAATAGAATCCAAAGGAACATTGGCTTCTTTTAGTTTCGTTCTCGGTTTCAATTGAATCGGCTCCTCAGGGATTTCTCTTCTTTTGATTTTTGCGGGTTTGATTTTACCCATCCATTTTTTGACCTTTTTTAAAGTGTCATCAAAATCAATGTTCCCAGCGACCACCAAAATAGCATTGTTTGGGCAGTAATAATTTTTGAAAAAACTGCTCACATCCTCCAAGTTAGCGTTTTCTACATGTTCTGGAACCTTTCCAATTGTTGGCCAGTGGTAAGGATGTTTTTCGTAAGCCAACCCACCCAAATGATGCCAGACATCTCCATACGGATGGTTTATACAGGTTTCTTTGAACTCTTCAACAACTACTTTTTGTTGAATTTCTAAAGACTTTTTGTTTATCAATAGGTTGTTCATCCGATCAGATTCCAACCAAAGCGCTGTTTCCAGATTCTCATGAGGAACGATGCAGTAATAATTAGTGATGTCATTGCTGGTAAATGCATTGCATTCTCCTCCTGCATTCTGAATTGGTAAATCAAAATTGGGCACCTCCTTTGTCCCTCCAAACATCAAATGCTCAAATAGATGTGCAAAACCAGTCTTGTCTGGAGATTCGTCACGTGCACCTACATTATAAAGAAGATTGACAACTGCTAACGGAGTACTTTTATCTTGATGTAAAATGACCCTTAAGCCATTTTTTAAAGTATGCTTTTGAAATTCGATCAAGTTCTGAATTTTATATTTTCCTAAAGTGACGCAAGTTTCGCTTTTTTTTTTTAATAAAAACTAAAATCAAGCCACCAAAATCGAAAGTAAAAACATCTAACTAATAAAGCACAAAGAAAACAGTCCACCGGTGGAAATGTTGATTGCTCATTTTTTAATCATAAAATAAGAAAAAAATGCGACAAGACATCTCCAGACTGCGCCGTAATCGTGCGCTCCATTTTCAAATTGGTTTATGCATTTCATTGTTGGCTTCAATTTTTACCTTGAATTTCACGGTCTACCCCGATGAGGTTCCACCACTAACTTATGAAGTTGAATCGGATATGTTGGATTTTGAAGTTCTAAGAACTGCTCATCCTAAACCAGCGCCGCCTCCGCCTCCCAAGCCAAGTTTGGAAAACATAATTGAATCAGTTGATATTCCAGAAATTGAACCTCCCAAATTGACTTTGGAATCAGATCCAATTGAAGTCCCTCTTAAAACGAAAGTTGAATTTAAAGCTCCAGCTCCTCCAGTTGCTCCACCGCCACCGCCGCCATTACCAGAGATAAAGGTTCCTGAAGTTTGGAAAAAAGTAGAGCAAATGCCTAGATTTGGCGATTGTATGGATTTAAAAAATGAAAACGAATATAAGGCTTGCACAGACAAGAATATTCTTGAATACATTTACGGTGAAATAAAATATCCACCAATTGCGAGAGAAAATGGGGTAGAAGGAACCGTTGTAGTCAATTTTGTTATTGATGAAAATGGAAAAATAACAAAGCCTAAAATACTACGTGAAATCGGAGCAGGCTGTGGCGATGAAGTGATGAGGGTCTTAAAAGACATGCCAGATTGGGTGCCAGGTGAGCAAAGAAAGAAAAAGGTGAAAGTCCAGTTCAATATTCCAGTAAAATTTCAATTAGATTAGTAAGTCTTTCAAAAGTCAAAACTTATTCTGTTGAGGGTTGATTTTAATAAAGGAACACAGGTTTAAGCTGCAAATGGGATGGTGTCTTCCGAGTGGAGGCATCATCTTTTTTGCTATTATGTATATAAAGTCTTTAAGCAGTCAAAGTACGAGTAAATTATTATCAAAATAGTTGAGATGTTTTCTCATTTTTGTCTTAGATATAATACTAAATTTTTAAAATTAAAAAGTACATATGAAAAAGATTTTACTTTCATTTTTTGCCTTTACAATTGTAAGTGTAGCTGTTTTTGCACAAGCACCTAAAATGGCAATGGTAGAAGAATTCACTCAGGCATCATGTCCTCCTTGTGAAACATTGAATCCATTAGTTTCTCCTTTCTTAAAAGCAAACACTGATAAACTTGTTTTATTGAAATATCACACTTCATGGCCAGGAGTTGACCCGATGAATGAGCATAACCCAGATGATGTTCAAGCAAGAGTAGATTACTACGGTGTAACAGGAGTGCCTAACCTTTTTGTTGAAGGTACAGAGATTATGTTAGATCAAAACAGAGGTTGGGAAGGCGTTGCAGATGATTTACAAGTTAGAGTAAATGAAACTGCTGCTTTGACATCACCTCTTGAAATCAACGTTACGCACATGTTATCTGCTGATTTAGCTACTGTTAATATTCAAGTAGAGATTAAAAATGTATCAGCTGATATGTTTGATGCAACTGGAAATGTTGCACATGTAGGATTAGTTGAACAAGAAATTAACTTCAATGCTCCTCCGGGATCTACATCAGAGCAAGATTTCTTGATGGTAATGAGAAAAATGGTTCCTTCTCCAAATGGAACTATGATTGATAATATTCCTGCTGGTGAGTCAATTATGTTGGAAATGAATGATGTAGCAGTACCAAACTACATTTACAACTATAACCAAATTAATGTAGTTGCTTTTGTTCAAAATCCATCTACCAGAGCTATCGCTCAAGCAGGTGTAAGCACGCCTCAAGCATTGTCTGGTTATGGTGATGTTACTGCTACAACAAATACACAAGAGCCAGCTGGTTTGTGTGATTACGCTATGACGCCATCTGTTAGAATTTCAAACGATGGTGCAGAGGAAATTACTTCTTTGGACTTGAGCTACTCTTTAAATGGTGGCGCTCCAGTTACTGAATCTTGGACTGGAAGTTTAACAGCTGGTCAATTTGATATTATCAGTTTTCCTGAAGTAGCTTTGATGCCTCCATCTACTGTTCTTAGTTATGAAATTACATCTGTAAATGGCGCTAAGGATATCAACTCTTTGAATAATATTCTTGAGACGGAAGTATTCTACAACTTAAATGCAACTCCTACTCGAAGTGATTTTGTAGAAGGTGTTAATATTTCAGATTTTAATGAAGTTCCTGATAATGTAATTTTTGCAAATGATCCAGGTACAAGAGTTATTGTATCTGTACTTGCTTCTTCTTTTGGAGCAGGAGCACCTGAACCAGTTGTTGGTGGTTTTGGTAACTCTGATGGATCGTTCATGTTCGATTTTTACAATTCATTAGAAGGTGAGCAAGGAACAATTATTTTTGATAAAGTTGATTTGTCAAATAGTACAATGACTGAGTTGAGATTTAGTCATGCTTATGCTCAATTTTCAACTGAAAATGACAAAATAGAAGTAGTTGCATCTACTGACTGTGGAGTAACTTGGACATCTGTTTGGGAAATGGAAGGAAGTGCATTGGCAACTTCACCTCCAGTAAGCCCAGGGTTCTTTATTCCTACAAGTGCTCAATGGAGAGAAAATACAGTTGACCTATCTGCTTATGATGGTGCTCCTGATTTTGTTTTAGGATTCAGAGCAACTTCTGGTTACGGTAACTTTGGATATATTGATGATGTGAATTTAGGTTCTAACTTATCATCAACTTATGATGCAAGTGCGTTAGAAGGAAACATTGAGATTTTCCCTAACCCAGTGTCAACTGAGATGGTTATCAATCTTCAATTAGAAACTGCAACTCCTGTTACTGCTGAAGTTTATAACATGGCTGGTAAGAAAGTTGCTACAATCGAGCAAAACACAAATTTCCCTGTTGGAACTCATACTTTGAACTGGAACGTAGCTGACCAAGCTAACGGAATGTACATGGTTAGAATTTTAACTGAAAAAGGTGAAATTTCAAGAAAAATTACTGTCTTGAAATAAAGAATAGTTTTTCGTGAATAAATGAAGGCCGATTCTGTAATGGAGTCGGCCTTTGTATTTTAAACAAGCTCTAAAAAAACGACCCAGCAAATTAACTCTAAAAAAGTCTTTTAGCTTTGTGAATTTTTTGAAATGGTATGAAATTAATAAAAGCAAAAATTCAAAGCTGGGAAGTTGCTGCAGAAATGGTTGCTGCTTGGCAAATTGAAGGTGAAAAGGTCGTTTTCACGAATGGTTGTTTTGATATCTTGCACTATGGTCATCTACATTATTTGGCCGACGCAAAAGGTTTAGGCGATAAATTGATAGTTGGTCTGAATAGTGATGATTCCGTAAAAAGATTGAAGGGCGCTCATCGACCTATTAACGATTTTCTTACCCGTCAGCACATGTTGGCAGCTTTACAAATGATAGATTTGGTGGTAGAATTTGAAGAAGACACCCCTTTAAATTTAATAAAAAAACTCCTGCCCGATTTTCTCGTAAAAGGAGGAGACTGGTCTCCTGAACAAATTGTAGGCTCAGATATAATATTAGAAAATGGAGGAAAGGTTTTGAGTCTTCCATTTGTGCAAGGATACTCTACAACCAATATTGAACAAAAGATTAGAAACCGATGAAGCTTAAAAAGATTACAAATTACCTTGAGTCAATTGCCCCTTCTTCTTATCAAGAGGGATATGATAATTCTGGATTGATAGTTGGGCACCCAGAAATGAAAATTACTGGAGCAATCATTTGCCTTGACTCAACAGAAGCGGTTATAGATGAAGCGATTAGTAAGAATTGCAATTTAGTTATCGCGCATCACCCGATTGTTTTTAAAGGTATAAAAAAATTTAATGGGTACTCGTATGTCGAAAGGGTGATTATAAAAGCGATTAAAAATGATATTGCGATCTATGCAATTCATACTAATTTAGATAATGTTTATTATAAAGGTGTAAATACAAAAATTGCACAGATGTTAGGGCTCAAGAAAACAAAGATATTGGCTCCAAAATCTGGCTTGCTCAAACTTTTTGCTTTTGTTCCTACAAATAAAAGTGAACAAATAAGGAAGGAGCTATTTAAGGCAAGTGCTGGTAAAATTGGGGTTAATCAAAATATGAGTTATGCCTCTTTGGGAGTTGGTACAAAAGATGAACATGGAGGAGGTATGGTCAAATTGGAAGTAATTTTTGACCCGATTTACAAAAGCCAAATTTTAGTTGTTTTAAATGAAAACCTAAACCAATCTGAAATTGTTTATGATATAATTAAGCTTGAAAATAGTAATGATCATGTTGGTTCTGGAATGATTGGAGAGTTGCCAAGAGCTATTGATACACTGGCTTTTTTGAGCAAACTGAAGACAACGATGAAAGCAGGTTGTGTCAAGTATACAGAACCAACCACCGATAAGATAAAAAGAGTAGCAGTTTGTGGAGGGTCAGGTGGATTTTTGTTGAGAAATGCAATCGCTGCAGGAGCAGATGTTTTTATAACGGCTGATTACAAATATCACGAGTTTTTTGATGCAGATGGAAGGATAATGATTGCAGATATCGGTCATTATGAAAGTGAACAATTCACGATAGACCTGTTATTTAATATATTATCAAATAAATTTTCTAATTTTGCGCCCGCTTCTGAAGGAAGTAGGCTATTTTTGACCGAAATTAATACCAACCCGGTCAATTATTTATAGAAATTTCAAATTACCACAATATATCTAATATAAATTTATGGCTACAAAAGTAGATACCACAATCACCACAGCTCAAAAGCTTAGATCTTTATACGAACTTCAGTTGATTGATTCTCAGATTGATGAAATCTCAATCATGAAAGGAGAATTGCCGATGGAAGTAAGTGATTTGGAAGATGATATTGCAGGATTGGATATCCGAATTGCAAAATTGAATGAACAAATTCAAGATTTGGAGAAAGAGGTTTCGAGCCACGAAGGAAATATCAAAAATGCCGAATTGTTGATCACGAAGTATCAAACTCAATTGGATAATGTAAAGAACAATAGAGAGTTCGAGGCATTGACCAAAGAAATTGAGATGCAACACTTGGAAATTAAACTTTCTGAAAAAAGAATCAGAGAATTTTCTGGACAATTGGAAAGTAAAAAGAAAACATTAGGGGCTAATCAAGAGCGATACGATTCTAAGAAAGAAAATTTAGAAGCAAAGAAAGAAGAGTTAGATAGGATCATTGAGAAGACCGTAAAAGAAGAAGAAAAGCTCGGAAGAAAATCTGAGAAAGCGCGTAAAAGAATTGAGGAGCGTCACCTTAAGGCATACGATAGAGTTCGTACGACTTATAGAAATAAGTTAGGCGTTGTAACGATTCAGCGTAATGCCTGTGGAGGATGCTTCAATATGGTTCCACCACAATTGAGATTGGAAATTGGCCAACGCCAAAAAGTAATGTCATGTGAGCACTGCGGTAGAATTTTAGTTGACGATGATATTTTAAATTCAGAAGGAGATCCTGCTTAAGGTTCTGATGATTTAAAATTTAAGAATAAATTAAAGCCTTGATCCTAATCAGTTCAAGGCTTTATTCGTTCTTAGGGTGAACCCAAAAGAAATTCCGTTTTTTATGAGAATACTTTCTACCATTCTTTTTGTTACGATGATTTTTGGAACTGCTGTAGGGCAGGGGAGATATGAATACACAAGCGATGCAACAGAGGCTTATAATTTGGTGATGAGCCTACGATTTGATGAGGCAAGAACCAAGATTAGGTATGTCAAACTAAATGACCCGAACAATCTCATTGTTCATTATATAGAAAACTATCTCGATTTTTTTACCTGTTATATCAACGAGGATAAAGCGGAATTCGACCGTTTAGAAACGAATAAAGATTATCGGATTAAATTGATAAAAGAGGGAGATTCTACCTCTCCTTATCATCTATATTTACAGGCAAGTATTCGATTGCATTGGGCGCTGGCTCGATTAAAGTTTAGTGAATACATCACCTCGTTTAGAGAAGTAAACAAGGCATTTAAATTACTAAAACAGAATGAAAAGAAGTTTCCGAAATTCATGCCTAATAAAAAGGATTTAGGTATCCTTCATGCGATGGTCGGGACCATTCCAGATAACTACAAGTGGGGCGTCGAGTTACTGACTTCTTTGACTGGAACGATTGACCAAGGAAAAGCTGAAATCAAAGAAGTTTTAGATTTTTCTGATAATAATTATTTCATTTACGAACATGAAACTCGGGTGCTATACGCCTACTTGCTGATGCATTTAGACAATGATGGTGATAATGCCTGGAAGATGCTTCGTACTTCAAAATTTGACCCAACTCAAAATCCATTAGCGGCCTTCACGATGGCAAACGTTGCGATGCGAACTGGTCGTAATGACGAAGCAATTGAGTTACTCCTCAACCGCCCTCAAGGCGATGAATATCATCCTTTTCCTTATTTAGACTTTATGTTAGGAAATGCCAAGATGAGGAGGTTAGATGCGGATTCAGACCAGTATTTTCTTAAATATTTAAACGAATTCAAAGGGATTCACTTTATTAAAGAATCATATCAAAGATTGTCCTGGAATGCCTTGATCAATGAAGACATGGCCTCATTTTATCAATACAATAAAAAAATAAAGTCTGAGGGTAATTCAGTGACAGGAGGCGATAAAAATGCACTTTTGGACGCACAAGTACCGGTCATTCATCATGTCGCCTTACTCAAAGCGAGATTGCTTTTTGATGGTGGTTATTACCAAAAAGGATATGACGTTTTGAAGAGCCATTCATCTGATGATTTTAAAGACAGACGGTCTAAATTGGAGTTTACGTATCGTTTAGGCCGAATTTTGCATAAACTGAAAAAATACCATTCAGCCATCAGTTTTTATGAAAAAACAATTGAAAATGGTGAAAACGAATCTTGGTATTTTGCCTGTAATTCTGCTCTCCAAACCGGTTTGCTTTTTGAAGAGCTCAAAAGCTACGATCAAGCAAAGGCTTACTTTCAAAAGTGTACAACAATTAGCCCAGATGAACACAAAACTGGACTTCATCAACAGGCAAAAGCAGGTTTGTCGAGAATCAATAAGAAATTGTAGGAAGTATAGAAATTGTAATAAAAAAGGAGCTGTCAAAAACAGCTCCTTTTTTATTGAAACAAATGTGCTCTCTTTCTAATTGCTAAAGGAAGGAATAGCACTATATTTTTCGACAAATTCCTGAAATTCCTGAACCATATCATGAGAGCCAATCGCAATCGTTGCCCGTTGATGCAAATGATTCACATCTAAATCAAGAATTCGTTCCAAACCGCAAGTAATTGCTCTGCCTCCTGCCTGTTCAACAATATAGGATAGTGGATTACATTCGTAAAGCAACCTCAATTTTCCTTGAGGATACTTTCGGGTGTGTGGGTACAAAAAGATACCACCTTGGCAAATAATACGGTGAACATCACTTACCATCGAACCGATGTACCGAAGTCCCATATTTGAATCTGAACAGTAATCAATGTATCGACGCATTTCCAAATCAAACTTCAAATAATATCCTTGATTGACAGAGTAGTATTTTCCTGTTTTTGGAATCTTCATATCTCTATGAGAAAGGCAAAATTCACCAATAGAAGGATCAAGCGTAAAGCCGTTGACTCCATTTCCTGTAGAATAAACGAGGATGGTTGAAGTACCATAAATTACATAGCCAGCTGCAACCAATTCAGTCCCTTTTTGCATGAAATCATCCATCGTAATAGACTCAGATGGTTTTGATTTTCTTCTATAAATTCCGAAAATCGTACCTACAGAAACATTAACATCAATATTGGATGAACCATCCAAAGGATCGAATACCACGAGGTACTTAGATTTTTTACCTTTTATGTTTTTAAAGGAAACGAAATCTTCTAATTCTTCTGAAGCGACAGCTGCACATTCTCCACTGTTTTTTAGGCAGTCGATGAGCTTTTCGTTGGCGTAAAGGTCTAATTTTTGAACGGTTTCGCCAGATGCATTTTCTGAACCAGCAACACCTATAATATTTACTAAACCTGCTTTATTTACTTCTCTGTTTACAATTTTGGCGGCAACACCAATATCTCTCAATAGAGCAGAAAGCTCTCCAGTCGCTGATGAAATTTCTTTTTGGGTACGTAAAATAAATTCATCAAGCGTTACAATACGATTCATATGTGGTTAGGTTTTTTAGCTTTTCTTTTTCTAACAAACAATTTTGGCAAATTTGTGACAAATTTTTTAAAGAAAAACTAAACTGAAAAAATTGAAAATTTAAGGCGGGACAAAAATACAGTATTTTTTGATACTATGAAGTGAGAAAAATAGGTAAAAAGCAATAAAAAAAGGGGTCGCGTCCGAATGACACTTCCCCTCACACTATGAAACACTATAAATTTTATATCTTTTTGTATCGGTTTTTTTTGATGACACAAATATACTGATCAACTTAGGGATTCACCAAATTTTCTATGTAAAGAAAAGGTTCATCGAATCAAATATATGTAAAATACCCAATAATAGGTAGTGTTTTGGATATTTTTTTTAAAAATATAAAAAATGTGACAGCTATTAAATGAATTTTTTGCCATTCCACCACTCTTTTTCAATAATTGAATTGTTTTTTTCGTAGAATTTTAGCGCGGATTTATTCCAATCCAAGACTTGCCATTTTACGAGCTTACACCCTCTTTTTTTTGCTTCAATGAATAGTTCGTCAAATAACATTTGCCCAACACCATGCTGGCGCAAATTTTCTTGAACAACAAAGTCATCCAAATACATCATGCGACCACGCCATGTACTCCAACAAACGAAGTATAAAACCATTCCAACAATTTTTCCATCTATTTCAGCGACACTTGCATCAAAAACACCAGATAGAAAATTTTTCTCGTAATCTTCAATTGTGGTCTTAACTTGATCCTCTGCTTCTTCAAATCGAGCAAGCTCTTTAACCAATTCCAATATGCCTCCCATGTCTTCGATTTTGGCTCTTCTAATCGTTACGTCCTCTTTATTTATACTCATAATTTTAAATTATTAATAAACTCCCAAGGATTCGCCTTGTTTAAATTTAATTTGAAACTCATTTGCTGAAAGAACCCAGGAGCACTTGGGTCAATTAGGCTTTTGGTTTGAATGATTGGAAAATATACTTCAAAAATATCTCTCAAAACAATGACTGCTAATCCACTGCTGTAAACATAATCAACGTTATTATCAAAATCAGGAAGTACAGCAATGTCAATATATGCTTCGATAGGTAATGGGTTGGGTATACCGGTTTGTAAACCAAAACCAATCATCCAATCACTTGAACCGCCTGCGACTCTATTGACCCTCAAGTTTGCATCTCTATCAAATATCTGATTATTGAAAAAACTATTATTCGAAGCTCTCCCAAACAAATACTCATCAAATAGATAGTCTCGATGAAATAAACTACTTGAAACAACTCCATTGATTTGATAATCCACTTTTGGTGGAATCGTTTTGTCTTTATTTTCTTGATTCATCCAGCCAGCAAAACCTTTTATTTGAAAGCGCTTTTTGCCTTTCATAAATTTGAAAGATTGATTGGCGTTGGCAAACGTTTTTACAAAACCTGTTCCTTGATGGATATTTGCCTTTGCCATAAATGGCTTTAGAATATTTTCATTTTTGAAATTGTATTCCAAGTCATTCACATAGTATTCATTGTTTATTTTTTGTGAAATATTAGCACCTGCATCAATTCCTTTAATCCGAGATTGATTGATTAAAACAGTTCTAAAACTCAATTGCTGGCTGATGTTTGAAACTGCTTTCGATTTTCTAAAGTCGAATGTAATTTTTGGAGCAATTTTATAGTACTCAGAAAATCTATCATAAGTATCTGAATAGTCGAGTCCAAAACTCTTGGCACCTACCTCCAATGCAATTCTATGAAATGCTCCTTTTTGAAAATATTTATTGTATCGAATATTTCCAATTCCGACCAATGATTTTCGATTGACTCCAAACATCGGCGCTAAATAATATTCAAATTTTCGAGCAGGAACTGGATTTGAATAAAACGCCAAGCCAAGCATCACCCCATCATAATCGTTGAATCCTACAGCAGGTAAATAATTTATTCTACTCTTTGCTGGATTTTCGAT